>JAHFIV010000053.1 GCA_023246225.1 bacterium | reverse complement strand
ATCCATTGCGCCAGCGAGCATCAATCTCGCAAACGCGCGAGAGTTCGACTGACTGAGGGGAAGCGAAGAAAGTTTCTCCGCGAGTTTCTTCCACTCGTCCATCGGAAAAACAAACAGACAGCCGTCGAGCCCTCTGGTCACGACCGCGCCCGTTCCAACGCGCTTCCGGAATTTCACCGGAACCGCAAGGCGTCCTTTTTCGTCGATGAGATGCTGATATTCCCCGATGAACATGTGCGAGAATTTAGTGAAGAAGATAAGGTCAAAGTAAGCTTATCCCCATTTATCCCCACTTCAAACCACTACAATGTCATTGTACTCCAAATTCATCCACATGGCAATATTGCTCCTCTGTTTTTGTCATTCCGGCCCCACATTGTCATTCCGGCCTCCGAGCCGGAATCCACATAATAAAAAGACCAAACGAAATTCGTTTGGTCTTTTTTTACGTTCTAGATTCCGGGTCAAGCCCGGAATGACAATGTAATGACTGGGTCCCGGATCGCGGTCCGGGATGACAAAAACTGAACTGTTCAACGCCTTATGAGAGAATGCCAGAGTGCAAAAGTAATCGCCGTCTGGAAAAGAATCCCCACAAAAAATGGAAGTCGAATGTGAAAAAAATTGTGATTTGCAAAATGGAATCGCTCGTGAAATCCGAATAACTTCTTTTTGAAAAGTTTTTCGAGTCCCCACAGCACATCGGGAACGAACGATCCGAGCGCGGCAGCAGCCATAGCAAAAGAAAATCCGCGATGCGCAGTGAAGATGGTGAACACCGAAAGAAACAACGCGCCATCGAACACGACGACCGCGAGTAATCGACGCACCTCATTCCCCCGCTTCGTCCACTCACCGACAGCCTCATCGCCGTGCGGAAAAAAATCCGCGAAATAATGTGACACCCATCCCACACCAAACGCTGCTACAGGATTTGTAATCCCGAGGGCTGAAGTGATCGCCATACCAACCGCGGCATGTCCAACTAAATACATACAGAGCACGATTACTTTTTACCGGGAATAAATGACTTCCCTCTTCGCGCACGATGATACGCTACTGCAAAACGATGCGCCTCGTCACGCACGCGCTGCAACAGCGGACGAAACGCAGTGACAAGTCGTGCAAGTTCATGATCAGCGCGGTCGTAGATCAATTCATCACGTTTGCGGTCCGGACCTTTCGCCATACCGACGAGCGGAATTTTTAATCCCGCAGCAACGAGCACATTCTTTGCTTCATTCACTTGTCCCACACCCCCATCGATCAAAACAAGATCAGGCATCCGCCAATCCGTACGACTAAATCGTCGCTGCAGCACTTCGTGCAACATCGCATAATCGTTCGGGCCTTCAACTGTTTTTATCGCAAATTTCCGATACTCACGTTTTTTCGGTTCACCATCTTCAAATACTACCATGCTCCCCACCGCGTCTGTTCCGGAAATATTCGAAATATCATAACCCTCGATACGACCGAACACATCGATAAAATCACCGAGACCGGCTTCGTCGCGCTTAAGAATCGATGTGTCACGAACATGCTCGAGAGCCGACAATCGATCACGCAGCGCGGCCGCCTCTTCGTATCGTTTTGCTTTCGCTGCGCGTCGCATCGCTGCGCGCATCGTACGCACAACCCCAGTGCGATCGCCAGAAAAAAACTGCAACAACTCCCGAATAATTTTTGTATAGGCGGCTGAAGAGATCTCCCCCGTACACACGCCAGGACACAACCCGAGATGGCGATAAAAACATCCCCGTTTTCTTCCAGGACTACACATCGTCCAAGGAAAAGATTTCCGCAATGTATCGAGTGCAGCACGCACCGATGCCGCAGAACTGAACGGACCGAACGTGCGCAAAAACTGCTTCTTTGGCATCCGAACTAATTCATGGCCGCGAATCAACACCGGTTTCGGAAAAGACTCTCGTGTAAAAACGAGATGCACGAAACTTTTATCGTCCTTCTCATCGACGTTATATGGCGGCTGAAACTTTTTAATCAATTTTGCTTCGAGAAGCAGTGCCTCGACAGCGGTCGGTGTCTCTTCATAATCAATCCGTCGAATTTTTGCGACCATCGATGCGATGCGTGGATCTTGTGGTCGTAAAAAATAACTCGATACGCGTGTACGAAGCGACGTCGCTTTGCCGATATACAAAAGTTCCCCCGTGGCATCTTTCATAAAGTACACGCCCGGCGCAGGAGGAAGACGATCATTTTTAATCACGACATCTTTAGGGAGCGGCATTCCTACTTCAATACACGTTTCAAATAATGTGCGGTATGCGTATTTCCGTACTTCGCAACTTCTTCCGGTGTACCGAGTGCGACGACGCGCCCGCCCTTGTCTCCCCCTTCAGGACCCATATCGATCAGATAATCGGAAGATTTGATCACGTCGAGATTGTGTTCGATAATCACGATCGAATTGCCGCGCTCCACAAGTTTACTAAGTACATCGAGCAACCGACGAATGTCTTCGAAGTGCAGACCGGTCGTTGGTTCATCAAGAATGTACAACGCTTTGCCGCCGCCGCGTTTCGCAAGTTCAAATGCAAGCTTCACGCGCTGGGCCTCTCCACCAGAAAGCGTGGTCGCTGATTGACCGAGCTCGAGATATCCAAGACCAACCTCATCGAGCACCGACAACTTATCGTAAATATACGGGATGTCCTCAAAAAATTTCGCCGCATCTTCAACGGTCATGGTGAGTACATCGTGAATGCTCTTGTCACGATATTTCACCTCGAGCGTTTCGCGATCAAAACGACTACCTTTGCACACATCACAAGACACATACACCGTCGGCAAAAAATGCATCTCGATCGCGATCTGTCCGTTCCCTTCGCAGTTCTCGCAGCGACCGCCGGGTACATTGAAACTAAACCGCCCCGGTTTGTATCCGCGGAACCGCGCTTCTTCTGTCGCGGAAAAAATCTCGCGAATGTATTGAAACGCGCCGGTGTATGTCGCGGGGTTTGAACGCGGCGTGCGACCGATCGCGCCTTGATCTACCATCACTACTCGATCCAAATACTCGAGCCCAAGAATCGCGTGATGTTTTCCCACAGGAAGTTTCGATCCGTTCAGTTTATTTGACGCGTCGTTGTACAAAATATCCTGCACGAGCGTTGATTTTCCTGAACCAGAAACACCGGTGACGCACACCATTAGCTGCAACGGAATTTCAACGTCTACGTTCTTCAAATTGTTCTCTGTTCCACCCACGATTTTTATCCTGTGCTTACTTTTGGTACGACGAACCGCTGGTACTGGAATACGCCGCTCACCTTGCAAATATTTTACGGTCAACGAATTTTTATCTTTAAAAATTTCTGGTATCGGACCGGCGGCGACCACTTCACCACCATGTTTTCCTGCGCCAGGACCGAAGTCCACCATGTAATCCGACTCAAGAATCGTATCCTCATCGTGTTCAACGACAATGATCGTATTGCCGATGTCACGTAAGTGCTTGAGCGTCGCAAGCAATTTGTCATTGTCGCGTTGATGCAAACCGATCGACGGTTCGTCGAGTACATATAATGCACCGACCAGCCCAGAACCGATCTGCGATGCGAGACGGATGCGCTGCGCTTCTCCACCAGAGAGCGATCCCGCGCGACGATCGAGTGTAAGATAATGAAGACCGACGTCGAGTAAAAATTGGAGACGACCGCGGATCTCTTTCATCACCGGAACAGAAATCTCCGCATCTCGCCCCTCAAGTTTCATCTCACTAATGTACTGTTGCGCTGCGTCTATCGGCAACGAAGTGAGCTCCACGATATTTTTCGTGCCGAACTTCACATGCAACGCTTCGGTGCGCAACCGTTTACCGTTGCATGCTTCACACGTTTCGTCGGACCACAGATCCTTCACCCCAAGACCGTGGCATGTCTGACACGCGCCATAAGGACTGTTGAACGAAAACAAGCGTGGTTCGATTTCAGGAAACGAAAAACCGCAGTTCGCGCAAGAAAACTGACTCGAAAGCACGCGCTCGCGCCCGTTTCCAAACGACACACCGACCACACCGGACGCGCGATCGAGCGCAGACTCCACCGCTTCCGCGAGTCGTGTGCGATATTCTTTTCCACCCTTTTTTACATAGGTCGGCGCGTACGTATCAACCACGAGTTCGATCACATGCTTCATGTTGCGATCGAGCACGAGTCGCGTACGCAGCGAGCGCACATTGCCGTTCACGCGCGCCTGCGAAAATCCGCTGTTGTACCAGTCGTATAACATTTGGTGATACTCCCCTTTTCTTCCGCGCACCGCCGGCGCCAGAATCAACGTATCCCCGTACTCACGACGTTTTTTCCCGAACGCATCTTCAGTGAGCGGTTCTTTGTACGCCTTCTCCGCTTCTTCCAAAATAAAATCAACCATCTCCTCTGCGGTCATTTTCCGAATCGGTGTTTCGCAGTTCGGACAGTGCGGCTTGCCGACGCGCGCATACAACACACGAAGATAATCATAAATCTCCGTGATCGTTGCGACTGTCGAGCGCGGATTCGCCGAATGCGCTTTTTGATCGATAGAAATCGCCGGTGACAATCCTTGAATATCGTCAACATCAGGTTTCTGCATCTGTCCAAGAAATTGCCGCGCGTACGCAGAGAGCGACTCAACATACCGACGCTGCCCTTCTGCGAAGATCGTATCAAACGCAAGAGAGGATTTTCCTGAACCGGAAAGTCCTGTAAAAACGATCATTTTATTTCTCGGAAGCGTGAGTGACACATTCTTCAAATTGTGTTCACGCGCGCCTTTAATGATGATGTGTTCTTGCATATCGCGACGTTATACTGTACGTTTTTTTGTCGGAGCGGTCAAACCGTATACGGTGGCCGCGACCGTCGCAGCAGGAGGCAACGCCATGCAAAGAGTAGAGATTCCCGCAGACAAAGCGATCGCGATCGCTGAAATGACGCTCGCTGTTTTCTGCGAAGTGCAGAACATCGTCCAACGTCCCCGTACGTGCACCGAGGAAATGCTCGCGCAAAACCTTTCTCCACACAACATCGCAGCGATACATCTTCACACCGCACTCGAAGCGCTCCGCGAAGTGATCACCCTTCCAGCGAAAGATCGTGGCGCAACGAGCATCTCCAGCGAATCGGTCTTGCAGATGCTCGCGTTCCCGCTCCGCCATCTCGCATCGTTCATCGTTCGAGCCAAGCGTGCACGGGAAACCGAGGTCCCGCTCGGTGCAGATGACGCATACAACACGCTACTCGTCTCTGCACTCGTCATGACAACGCTTCTCAGTTCCACGGCGACCTTTCCGCTCCCCCACGAATCAACAGCCGTCGGTGCTTTTGCTGATCCGAGAGACACGATCTTCGAACGTCTCGCCAAAATTCAGCAGCTGTTTGGTGATCCGGACGCCGATCACGCTGCACTGCACGACGAATACCATCGATTGTGGAAAGAACTTTGCGATGGCGGGATGTCTGACGACGACATCGCAACCAAACTCCTCACCGAGTACCAGATCTGACGATGCGCCAGGGAATCCCTGGCGTTTTTTATTCGACGCGCATTTCCTTGACGCGCGTCGTCCCGGACGGATGTCGCAAGGCGACAGAACCCCGGACAAGGATCCGGGGCGGGATCCATTATTTCATCCTCCCACGAGCGCGATGCCGCGGTTTTTTCGGCCCAGACTCCGCAGATTTCTTTTCCTGCGAACGGATCAGTTCTTTTACTTCATCGCGGAGTACCGCCGCAAGTTCGAACTGCAAATCTTTCGCCGCTTGCCGCATCTGCCGTTCTTTCTCTGCGATCACCGCAACGATGTCGCGTGTCTCCGCAGCGAGCTCAAGCTTCAACGCATCCTTCGCCTTTTTCTCATCATCCTTTACGAGTGTCTTCATGATGTCTTTGATCGCCTTTTTGATCGTCTGCGGCGTGATGCCGTGTTCGGTGTTGTAAGCGATCTGTTTCTCGCGACGTCGATCGGTCTCTGCCATTGCGCGAGACATCGAACCGGTGATCTGATCGGCGTACAAAATCACTTCACCTCTCACGTTGCGTGCCGCGCGTCCGATCGTTTGAATGAGCGACGTATCGCTGCGCAAAAATCCTTCCTTGTCTGCATCGAGAATCGCCACAAGAGAAACTTCAGGAAGATCGAGTCCTTCACGGAGCAAGTTCACACCGATGAGTACATCATAAATTCCTTTACGAAAATCAGTGAGAATGCGCACGCGATCGATAGTGTCGATGTCGCTATGAAGGTACGAAACTTTGTGCTTTTTCTCTTTAAGAAAATCAGTGAGATCTTCCGCCATTTTTTTTGTGAGCGTGGTAACGAGTGTTCGTTCTCCGTCGGCGGTCTTTTTTTCGATACGCTCGATCAAATCATCGATCTGGCCCTTTTTTCCTGCGGACGCAGTCACCGGTGAAACAGTGACCATCGGATCAATAAGACCTGTCGGGCGGATGACTTGCTCAGCAATTTTTCCTTGTGATTCACGTATTTCAAATGGACTCGGCGTTGCAGAAACGAAAATGATCTGCGGAACACGCTCGAGAAACTCCTCGAAACGCAACGGTCGGTTATCTGCAGCCGATGGCAACCGAAAACCGTACTCAATGAGTGTGCGTTTTCGCGCCGCGTCGCCGTTCGACATTCCCTGCACTTGGGGAACTGTGACGTGCGACTCGTCGATGAAACACAAAAAATCTTTCGGAAAATACGCGAGCAGAGTGTCTGGCGACTCACCGGCGTTTCTTCCCGAGAGATGCCGAGAATAATTTTCAATGCCGTGACAATATCCGACTTCACGCAGCATTGCGAGATCGAAGTTTGTTTTGCGTTCTAATCGCTCTGCTTCAAGGAGTAATCCTTTCTTCGTAAAATACGCGAGACGTTCCTTGAGTTCGCTACGAATCGCTTTTGCAGCACGCTCACGTTCTGCTGGCGGCGTAATAAAATGTTTCGCAGGAAAAATCCACGCTTCTTCGACCCGACCCTGCGACTTTCGCGTCACCGGATCGATAATTTCGATGCGAGAAATTTTCTGTCCAGGCATGTCGATACGAAAAATGCGCTCTTCGTTCGCCGGCATGATCTCGAGCACGTCGCCGCGTGCACGAAACGATCCGCGTTTCAAATCCGACGGCGTGCGTTCGAACTGTATTTGTACAAGCTGCCGTAACAAATCACCTCGTGTGATCACCTGACCGACCGCGAAACGAAGATGCATCGCTTCGTACGCTGCTGGCGCACCGAGGCCGTAGATACACGAGACCGATGACACGATGATCGTATCGCGCCGCGTGAGAAGCGCTTGCGTCGCACTGTGTCGAAGACGATCGATCTCCTGGTTGATCATCGCTTCTTTTTCAATGTAGGTGTCTGACGTCGGCAAGTACGCTTCTGGTTGATAGTAGTCGTAATATGAAACGAAATACTCGACCGCATTCTTCGGAAAATATTCGCGGAACTCATTACACAA
>JAHFIV010000052.1 GCA_023246225.1 bacterium | reverse complement strand
CTGGCTCGATTTCCCTCCTCATGTTTGTCTACGGCGGATTTCTCTGGATGACTGCTCCAGGAATCGAAGACAGGGTGAAAAGTGGTAAAAATACCCTCCTCTGGGCATCACTCGGCATCGTCGCAATGTTTCTTTCGTACTCTGCAGTCAGTCTTGTGCTCAAAACGATCGGGGGATGAGCCTCGGATCGATTCCCAAAACCGAAAATTTCGACTAAACTAAGGATATCCATGCGTTATGTGGATATCTTTTTTAAAGGGATTTCTGCAAAAGTATGTTCCGAAGCTGAAAATGAGAGATTTTTTTCGCACGGTGCGAGGACGCGCCACAAACGATATGGAGTATCGTTGAGGACGCGGCATCGTAGCGTGCGGAAAAAATATCCGTTTTCGGCCGGAAGAGACTTTTGCAGAGATCCCTAAACGGAAGGAGGTGACAAACATGACAAAAAAAACCCTTAAGAATCTCGCCATCGGTACAGTAACCCTCTCGCTCGTCGCCGTTCCGATGCTCGCCCTCGCCGCAGGACCAGATCTCGGTCTCAACTACGCAACCGCGATCGGTCTCGGCACACAGGACGTCCGCACCACAGTCTCGAACGTGATTAAGGCGTTCATGGGTCTCCTCGGCATCGTCGCCGTCGTCATCATCCTCCTCGGTGGTTTCAAATGGATGACCGCAGGCGGAAGCGAAGAAAAAGTTGGAGAAGCAAAAAAACTGATCATCTCCGGCATCATCGGTCTCGTCATTATTATGATGTCCTACGCAATCGCGCAGTTCGTCGTAAACGCAATCGTCAACGGCACGTCAGGCTAATCTCGGATCAAAGCTTTGCCCCGATTCCGTTCCGGATCGGGGAGTGGTAAGCGGATACGCTTGCTGGTCCTTGGTCCGGAACATAAAAATACATAACGACATGTCCGTCGCATCCAAAAAATTCGTATCGATACTCGGTGCTGCAGCAACGTTCGCTGTTGCGCTTCCTGTGCGCGCAGCTGATTTGATCACTGCATCTGGACTTAGTGCGACAGCAGGAGCAGCGCAACTGCCGAACGTCGGTAGTGTCCCCTCGTTCGTTGGCGGACTGATCAATTCGCTGATCGGCCTCATGGGAACGCTCTTTCTCGCGCTCATCATCTACGGCGGATTTCTCTGGATGACCGCTGCAGGAAATGAAGACAGGGTGAAAAAAGCGAAAAGCGTGATCACTGCCGCAATCACCGGTGTGATCATTACCTTCGCTGCGTACGCGATCACGCGATTTGTCACCAACGCTGTTCTTGGGATCAAGTAAAACACTATGCAACGATCTCAAAAAATTATTTCAAAGATCGCAGCGATCATTTCCGCGGGGATGGTCGTGCTCGTTCTTCCATTTGCTGTATACGCTGATACTCAGATGAAAGTCCAATCGAATAACAATGACCTGGCAGTTCCACAAAAACAAAAAAGTACGCCATCTGCAGGCAGTGCTTTCTCCGCCGCGCTCGATGCCACTGCCGGAAGAGCGGGCGTGAAATCATCGAGAACCTTCCCGCAAATCGTCGGCGGATACATCAAGGCGGCGGTAGGGCTGCTCGGCATCATCCTCGTGGTACTGATCATCTACGCCGGTTTTCTCTGGATGACCGCAGCGGGTAACGAAGACAAGGTGAAAAAAGCGAAAAGCATTCTCTCGAATGCCGTAGTCGGTTTGGTTCTCGTTTTCGCTGCGTACGCTATCACTGACTGGGTAATTAGTGCTATCATCGGTGGTGATAGCTCGTCGAGCGGCGGCGGTTCAACGTATGGGGGAAGTTCTGGTGGCACAGCCATCGATCCAAGCGCACCAGACCCGATGCTTACACCACCACATTAATTAAAAAACTATCTTAAAAATAATCTAGTCACTATGAAGTTTCTTTCGACAATGCAACGACTCGGTACAAAACTCGCAGCCGGTGCTTCAATCATCGTCATGACCGTCGCGCTTCCACTCGCTGTACACGCAGAACCAGGCTCTGCTTTCGTTGCACTTAACAAAAACTTTACCGATACCTCTTCCGCTGCAGGCGTAGATACAGCCAAGGGTGAAGGTGCTCTTCCAAAACTGATCGGTGGATTCATCAAACAAGCGATCGGCCTTCTCGGCATCATTCTCGTGGTACTGATCATCTACGCCGGTTTTCTCTGGATGACCGCAGCCGGAAACGAAGATAAGGTGAAAAAAGCGAAAGCTATTCTCACAAACGCAGTGGTCGGTATGGTGCTGATCTTTGCGGCGTACGCGGTAACCGATTTCGTAATCGGTGCGCTGATCAAAGGAACGTCCGGAACAGCGTCGTAAGTCCAACCAAAAAGTGAAAGAGCCCTGCACCAGAATGGTGCAGGGCTCTTTTGAAAGTATCGTCGTGTTCCGCGGCTACGAACCGTTGAATGACGAGTCCGTGATGATGTACGGGTACTGCCTCCCGTCCATCATGTTGCGGTTCGAGAAGTCGATCGACTCCCGCCCATGACCGGTCTCTTGGAGCACTCGCATCCGCGGCTCGTACGCCACGACGGCGATCGAGTGCAAGCCGAGGCTCTCGAGGCAGATGTAGACGGTCTCGCCGGGAGGAAGGTGTGGAAGCACTCCACCCGACCCACGCACCATGAACGCCTTGCCGTCGATGAGGACGGTGGTGAACTTGTGCGCGGTGCGGTTCCAGATGGGGAGTGAGAACTTCCCCGTCTCGCAGTCCTTCGGTGGCGTGTGCAGCCACGCCCAGTTCTGGGGCGGGCCGTACACCTGCGGTTGCGCGGGCGGCGGCGTGGGGATGAACGTCATCCCGTTGCCACCGTTCGGAGCGACCGGAGTGGTCACGACCGGTGGCTGTCCCTGGGGAGGGGCGGCCGGCGACGGAGCGCTCGGTGACGACGCGAGACTGAGGAGAAGCGCCTTCTCCTCCGCGAGGCGGCGGTTCTCCGCCATGGCGCGGTCGAAGTCGGCCTTGGGGACCGACTCGACGCAACCGGCGGCGAGCGAGAGCGCGATGCAGACGAACACGAACTTCTTGAAAATGAACATGGTGAACTCCTTCGAACGAAAAAACTTGGTGGTGGTTTCCACGTGAGCGACGATCATCGCCGCTCACGTGGGTGTGACTGGATCCCGGATCGCCCATCGCTTCGCGACGTGCGTCCGGGATGAGTCGCGCTACGGAACTGCGACTCACCGCTTCTTGCAGTGCGGCGGTTGCCCTTTCGGACTCGCGCCGGCCGTGGTCCGGAGCGCGTCGCTCGCTTTCGCGTCGACGCAATCGAGCTGCTCCTTCGTTGCGTACTCGCCACCCTGCGGCGGCACCGGGTTCTGCACCCACGTTCCGGCCACGGGCGCCGGCTGGTCGGGCTGCGGGGGTCGGACGTTCCGGTAGTTGTACCAGTAGTCGTTCCCATACCCGCCGCCGGCGTACCCGTAGCACTTACCCGAGCGCACGCAGTCCTGGTTGGTCTGCGCGTTGGTTTCGTTGACGTGATTCATCGAAAGTGTCGCTGCCATGAACTCAGGATGCGCGGAGGTGCCGCTGATCGCGTACCCTCCCGGTCCTCCCGAGAACGACGCGCAGCCGGTCACGAACACCAGAACGAGAACCAGTAGCATCACGATGGTCTTCATTGTCGAAATCTCCTGCCGATCACATGGATCGGCTGTGGTGGTTGTACAGAACATGTTCTCTGCGCGGATACACATAACCCACGCTGAACAAACCACTATAGCACAAGATAAGGCGTTTGTCAAGTATGCATCGAGTCTATTTTGGCTAACCTAAGCCATTCTCCACCTGTCCCTTTTGTGCCTGGCACCGAATGGCTGTTTGGTGCCAGGCACCAAAGGGCATAAAAGTGCCACCCTTTGTCATTCCGGCCTCCGAGCCGGAATCCACATAACAAGAAAGATCAGGAATACAATATTTAGCCTTATTATTTTGTGGATTCCGGGTCACGGCCCGGAATGACAAAGAAAGGTGGGCCGGAATAACCGTAGGGTCTGCCTGTCCCTTTGGTGCCTGGCACAAAAGGGACAGGCAAGGAAGCAAAATAAGGCGAAAAAAATTACGCAAAAAAAGAAGACCCCCGCCCGACAAGCTGTCAGGAGGGGGTCATCGCGCGAGCTAGTTGAACAGCTCGGGGTACTCGTCGCGAATCTGACTCGCGATCTTCCCCTTCGGCGTACCGGTCGAAGGGGAGGGTGTGGTCGCCGTCGGCGCCGGTGGCGGCGTGACGACGACGGTCGCACTGGCGCTCGCGGGCGGGGTGGGCTTCACCTCCATCCGCTTGCTCCAGTACGTGCCGTCGCGGAGATCCTCGATGTCCTTGTCGAGAGCCGCCGCCTTCGCACGATCGTCCGGAGGACAGAACTCACCACCGCAGAGGATGCGCGCGCGTTCCTGGATGCGGTTACGCTCGGTCATCTTCTCCTGCAGCAACTCCTGCGCTGTCTGATTCGCCGCGCGGTCCGCTGCCTTCGCGATGGAGTTCATCGCCTTGGTGCGCTCCGCATCCGTCTTCACGCCACCGAGCACGCGCTCGGCGTTCGCGAGTCCGGACTCCACGATCTCCGGCCTGATGCACTGCACCACCGTGACCCCGACGAACGTGATCACGAGAAACGCAGCGCCGACGTACCGACCAACCTTGCTCTGGAACCACTCCGCCGCGACGACGTACGCGAGTCCCATCGCAGCGACAGCCGCGATCGCCGACACGAGCGGGTAGCGCCAGATCGGCACGACCATCGAGTAGACGAGCGCGATCGTGATCCACGAAGCAAGTCCGGCGATCCATCTCGGGAAGCGGTGAGCCCAGCCCCAGAGATAGCCCGCGAACGGGATGTGCGCTGTCGCAACGACGCCCGCTGCAACCTCGAGCATCTTGCTGTAGGTCCGGATGCGGAGGTAGAGCATGAGCATCAGGAACGTGACGAGCACGCCTCCGATGCGCAGGATCCCCTGCCCGATGATCTGGGCGGTGCCGCCCTCCTCGCCGATGAAGCCGATCGAGACGCCTGAGATCAGGGTCACTGCGGCAGCAACGACGAGAATCATGAGCAGCCGGTAGGTGTCGTTCAGCTTACGCTGGATCGCCGGCCAACCGACCGTCGTGATGTAGTCCCTAGCCTCCTCCGCCCTATCGAGGGCAAAGAGGAGTACGAGCCTGAAAAAATTCATGAGAAACTCTCCTTGGAAACTGGTGACGGTTTGGGGTGAAGGGCGAGAGCGCGTGATGAACGCGCCCTCAAACCCGGATTGAGGTCAGAACGGCTTGATCGTATTCCAAAGCGTTCTCCAGAACGACGCGGGCTTTGGCGGCGCGCGTCGAACGGGAGGCCTCTGGGCCCGTGCCTGCTTTCGCGCTTTGCGCTCCGCCTGGAGCCTCGCCACTTCCGGGGCGAGACTCTGGTCGAATGCGCGCAGCTCCTGGTGTGCAGCCACAGCTCCGCGTTTGATCGCGGAGACTGCGGCAGCCACGTACGGCTCGAACGGATCGGTGAGCTTCCGTCCCGAGAGGAACTTCAGCCACTCCATCCCGAGCTGTGGGTACTGCGCGATCGCATCGAGGAAAGCGTCGAGCTCCTCCTCGTTGTCGATCTCGATCAGTCCCCTGTCGGCATGCTGCCGATCAGCCGGTGTGAGCACGGCGTACCAGGACATCAGCCGCGCGCGTTTGCCCGGCTCCATCGAGCCGAGCAGGTGCATCACGGAGCTGAACTTCTTCGGCTTTGCCGGCGTGGCATTGCCACCGACCGATGCGCCGGATGACTGGAAGCACTGGAAGCAGCACGGCGACGCCTGCAGATTCTGCCGCAGCGCCTCCTGAAGCGTGAGCTCCTGGAAGGGCTGGTGCGGAACCGGCGGCGGAGGCGGAGGAGGAGCGTTCCTTCCCTGCTGCCGCTGCTGCTGTTGCTGCGGAGCCGACGGCTTGATCGCCGCGAGGTTCGCGCAGTTCTCGTGGTGAAAGTGCCTGAGTGGGTCGACCAGCACCTTGCTGGCCATGAGTCCCCCAGCGGCATCGCTGAGCGCCTTCGTGGCATCGGCAGCAGACGGCGTACCGCCTCGCCGCACGATCTCCACGAATTCGTTCGTTGCCTCGCCGATGATCTCTTTGAGCACCGCAGCGGCCGTCGGCGAGTTGCCAACGACAGCCATGGGCATCTTCGCGGTGATGAACGCCACCGTCGCCGGCAACGCCTCGATGAGGATCTTCGCGTGCGTGTCGGACAGTGGGCGCAACATCGCGCGAACCGTCGCGGTGTCCGCAACGCCCCACATGACTTTGCTCAAAAACTGCTTGCCGATCGCCTTCGCGACGTCATCCACAGCTGAAGCCCCGCCGATGGGGCCGCCAGTAGTAGCCATTTGTGTTCTCCTTTTTCTCCGCGCTTGGCGCGGATGGTTGTCAACGTGCAGTATCCGCCACGGTGAGCAAGCTCAACCGTAACAAAAGAGTCTAGCACAAAACCGACCTTTTGTCAAGTATGCCTTGAAACAATTTTGGCTAACCTAAGCTATTCTCTCCCCGTCCCTTTGGTGCCTGGCACCAAACAGCCATTCGGTGCCAGGCACCAAAGGGCATAAAAGTGCCACCCTTTGTCATTCCGGCCCCTCTTTTTGTCCATTCCACCTCCCTCTCTTTGTCATTCCGGGCCGTGACCCGGAATCCACAAAAATTGTTTGGGCTTTACGGTTCTGGGTCCCGCAGTACTGCGGGATGACAATAGAGGGACAGGCAGACGAGAAAAAGCTATTATGTGAGATATGCAGCTCGAGCTTAAAAGACGGTTATCTTGGGTTGCAAAGCACCAACAACAGGTGCTTTTTGTGGGCATCACCACCTTTACACTGCTCATTTCCCTGCTGTGTTTCGCCAAATACGCTCGACTTGGCTACAACGCGATCGACCTCGGCTATTTTAACCAGGTGTTCTGGAACACCGTCCGAGGCCGTCCTTTTTTCCAAACGATCCACCCACACCTCTCTCTTGGTGATCACGCAGAATTCGCAATTCTCCTCCTCGCACCTTTTTACGCACTGTTCCAAGATCCGCGCACATTACTTTTTCTCCAAGCGCTCGCGCTCGCGCTCGGTGCGTGGCCAGTGTATCTACTCGCGCGCGATCGCTTTGCGCGTTCGACATCGCTCTCTGGTCGTGCAGCACCACTTCTTTTTGGTTTCGCATGGCTCACGAATCCCATTCTTCACAACATCGCATTCTTTGAATTTCATATTCTTCCTTTCGCACTCACACCGCTGTTATTTGCGCTGCTCGCCTATCGCCGCGAACAAAAAAAATCTTTTCTACTATGGATCACACTCGCGCTTCTTTGCCGTGAAGACGTCGCCCTCGTGGTGATGGCGATCGCTGTTCTCGCATGGCTCGAAAAAAAATCTCTTTGGTGGAAAATAGTTCCATTCGCATTTGGAGCGACATGGTTTGTTGGTGTCATGAAAATGATCGGTTACTTTGCGCCTGGGAACGCATACAAATTCAATGTGTATTATCGATGGCTCGGTAATTCACTTCCGCAAGTGTTCATCGGAGCGACAAAACATCCGATGCTCGTTCTCCATCACATCACCAC
>JAHFIV010000007.1:24286-35451 GCA_023246225.1 bacterium | reverse complement strand
TGGATCGAGGAGAGCGGGACCGACCGACCGCCATTCGGTGGGGACGATCGGCTGAAGGGTGATCGGAAGAAATTGCTCCCGAGGTGGGGATTTCACCGTCGCAAGGATGCGGTGCGCCATCTTCGGTGGCGGCGCGGGTGAACGCCCGCAAGCGAGAAGTGCGCAAGCAAGAAACACCATCCACAGACTTTTGGTGATCATTGTAGACTCCTTGCCACGGGGTGGGATTTTTTACGTGGGCCTAAAAATGGTGATTTCGAGAAAAGATAGACTAAAAACCACCCAGAGAACCTCTGAAAACATAACAGAAAAGATACGTATTGTCAATAAAACATGACAAAATAAGACCTGGTTCATTGAGGACCACCGCGACAAGCTACTAAAAAATGGGCATTTAGTGCGAGATATCAGTAACACGAACGTTAATAAAAAGGACTCCCTGTAAAAAAGAGAGTCCTGATGAACGCGAGAGACTATCGATACTTGAACCCGTCGATGTACCGGTTCAGGTCCTTACTGAGCGCGGCGTCATGCTCCGTCGGCCAGGTACCGACGCAAAACACCGTGTTCTCCTCTGGCGCATGCGCTCCTTGCGGGTACCGGCGCACAACGAGCAGGCCGCTCATCGCTTTGCGGGGATTGGTGCTCTTGAGCACCGCCGACACCCGGAGACCGTCTGGGGACACGACGAATTTTGTAGAAGTAAACGACGTGATGTTCGCGAGAATGTCCTTCGCGAGTACATCTACCGACTCATCTGCATCAGCGAACCCGAACAGGATGATGCCCTGCAAAGCAGGATTCACGAGCGCCTCGATCCCATCCTTTCTGCCGGGCCACCGCGCCCACCCTGGAGGGATCGGGGAGAGGAACGTGAGCGGCTCTGCGGCTTGGGGTGGAGCGGGACGCTCCGGAACCGCAGGCGCAACCGGTGCTGGTGGGGCCGGCGGCGCAGCGGTGCGCATCGTACCTCCACAGCCGGCGAGAAAAAGAACGAGTGTCGGAATCGCCAATCGTCGCATGTGTGCACTCCTTTGTGCGTGCCGGATCGTGATGATCAGCGGTGTACAAAAAATACCACGAAGAAATCTGCAGTCAATTTTTGCGAAAAAAAGCCCCCGCACCGAGAGATCGGTACGGGGGAGAGCGCGTGCGCGGGTTGCTACTTGAATCGGTAGCTGTTCACGTAGGCGTCGAGGTCCTTCGTGAACTGGGCGTCGAAGTTCGCCGGCCAGATCCCGTAGCACTCCACCATCACGGTGGCCGGAGTGTCCTGCTCCTTGGAGATCTGCCGCACGACGATCCGACCCTTCTGCTTGACCTTGGGGTCGGTGCCGGTGAACGTCACCCAGGCGCGCAGACCGTCGGGCGAGGTTTCGATCTTACCCGCCTTGACCGTCGGCGACTGGGCGATGGTCTCCTTGAGCTCCGCCTCGGCGTTCTTCTCGCTCGCCTCGTACACCGAGACGTGGATGAGGGGGGAGTGTGAAACGTTCAACAGGTACGGCTGTCCGGGAACGCGCGCCCAGTCGGTCGGGACGTCCTGCGTGAGGTGCCCGCGGACCGGTGGTCCTGGCGGCGCGGGTGGCGGAGCCGGCTCCTCGTGCTGGGAACCGGCGGGCGGCGCGGTCTGCGCGACCGACTGCACGGGGGTCTGCGGGGGCGGAACCGGCGAGGAGGCGTTCGTGCCACCGCAGCCGATGATGCCACAGCCGATGATGAAAGAAGCAACGAGAGAGGTGAAAAACAGCGTTCGTCGCATGGTCGTGTTCTCCTTGAAGGGGTTGTGCACGTAGAGTCCGGGATGGGCTCTTCGTTCCCGCCACCTTAGCAGATGATAAGGCAAAGTCAATAAGCACGACACATCTGACCAGTTGTGCTCCCTGCCTGTCCCTTTTGTGCCAGGCACCAAGGGGACAGGCAGGGAGCAACCGACACGATAACCATTAAAAAAGGGCTTCCTCAACAAGGAAGCCCTTCGAAATGTCGCCGACCTACCGGTCGACGCTTACCGATACCCGTAACTGCGCACGAACGCGTCGAAGTCGCGAGTGAGCTCCGCGTCCGCGGATGCGGGCCAGCGTCCGAGGAAGGCGACGGTGACCTCCTGGGGAGTGTCGGCTCGCTTGGGGATGCGGCGCACAGTGAGGTTCCCGCGCTGTCCGTTTACCGCGTTATCGGTGAGCAACACCGTCGCGCGTTGTCCGTCGAGCGAGACCATGATCGGGCTGGCGCTCCAGCTGTCGGTCTGGACGTGCGCGAGCCCGCTCTGGAGGACTTCCGTCGGGGTTTTACTGGTGGGCTTGAACACCCGGTACACGATCGACGCGCGCTTCTCGGGGTTGATCAGCATGGGCGCGCCCGGGAACGGTGCCCAGCCCGATGGGACCACGCCGCTGAGTGTCTTCTCCACGAGGGGGGGCTGAACGATCGGCGGAGAGGCCTGGGGCGGCGCGGGCGGGGCTGACGTGCGGCCGTTCGAGACGCCGCAGCCGGCCATGAGAATGACGAGGGAACAAGTAGCGAGTACCGAGACGATGTGTGCTGTGCGCATGTGATGCTCCTCTGCGAATGCGTTGTGAGTCGACGCGGATCAGCATGATTCGCGTGCACCCGGGACATTAGCACAGCGGTGGATGATGTCCACACTTCGGTGCCTGGCACCAAATGCCCTTTTGGTGCCAGGCACCAAAGTGCAGAAAAGTGCCACCCTATAGTTCCAGTTCACTGACTTCATTTTGACAAAATCAGGATTTTTCGCTAAGAAAACCGAGAAGGAGAGAACAGATGGCGAAGTACAAACACCGGACAGACGCGTGGTTCGATGCGATCGTCGACAAACTCGGGGGAGAAAAGGCGGCAGATGCATTCCTCTGCAGCGAGGACGCCGTCTCCACACCGGTTCGCGGCTGGCGCGAGCAAGACGGCGTCATCCGCTTCTCGGTCACCTCGAACGGTCGGACCGGCGAGGAGTGGATCATCTACTTCGAGAGCAAGGGCATCAAGCTCACCCGGTGGGCAAAAGACCTGCTCCGTTCCACGGCATTCCAGCCCACGAATGGCGTCACGACCGAGATCGCCGTCATGAAGGGCTCGCTCTTCACGGACGACGACAGGATCACCTCGAAGATCCGTGCCGAGGCCGACAAGCGGAACTTCACGAAGCCCAACCCCGAGGTGGCGTGCCTCATCCGCGATATGTTCACGGACCAGGAGATCAAGGAGATGGGCCTCACCTGGATCGTCACGATGCACGATCCGATCGAGGACTCCGACCGCGACCCGAACTTGCTCAGCACGGACCGCAACAGTGACGGTCCCTGGCTGTACACGTACTACGGCAGACCTGGCAGCAGGTGGAGTCGTGACGACGGGTTCGCGTTCGCCGCCCCGCCCACGTAGCCTTTCTTCCTAGCCCTGTACCAGATGGTGCAGGGCTACATTTTTTCTCAGAAAAATCAGAGGTTTCCTAGATTGCTTTTCCCGCCAAACCGTGTATCGTCCACCTCGGAGGCCCTCGATGAAAACCGTTTTCCTTGCGCTCTTTTTCGCCACCGCACTCAGCCTCGTCTCGGGTTGCATGGTGAGTACGCCGTACATCGTCTACGCCGATCCCGAGCCGGTTCCGTCCACGCCCGTGTACGTCTACACGTATCCCGCCGGCGGATGCTGGGCGAACGGGCTCTGGTACGCGGCGTGCCCGTGGTCGCCCGGGCCGCAGTACGGCTACTACGCATGGTACGGTCGCGCCTACGTCTACCGCCCCGGGGTCGTCTGGACGTACCACCCTGGCCACCCGCCGCCGCGAGGCTGGCACAACCATGCGAATCCACCGCACCACCGACGCCGCTAAAAACGAAACGCCGCCCTCATCACGAGAGCGGCGCTTTTTATCAACTGAGTTTCGCTGTGAGCTTCGTCGCCACCGCGTCGATAAACCCTTCCGTCGTTGCCGGTTCCCGCACATCGATCGATGCGATGCGTGCGATGTCGCCGGTCATGATGCCGCCTTCAACGCATTCGAGCGTCGCTTCTTCGAGCATGTTCGCAAATCGCACAACGTCTGGTGTGCCATCGAGCTCGCCACGTTTCGCGATCGCGCCGGTCCACGCAAAAATACTTGCGACAGAATTCGTCGACGTCGTCTCACCTTTCAAATGTTTATAATAATGTCGCTGCACAGTGCCGTGCGCCGCTTCGTACTCGAATTTTCCGTCCGGACTCACAAGCACTGATGTCATGAGACCGAGCGAACCGAAACCCGACGCGAGCATATCGGACATCACGTCGCCGTCGTAGTTCATGCACGCCCACAAAATCCCACCCTCGTGCCGCATCACTCGCGCGACGACGTCGTCGATCAGCGAATAAAAATACGACACGCCTGCGCGCTTGAGATCTTCCGTACGTGCCGCCGCTTCTTCTGCAAAGATGTCGCGGAACCGCGCGTGGTACGTTTTTGAAATCGTATCCTTCGCACCGAACCAGATCTCCGTTTTTTCAGAGATCGCGTAGGCGAGACACGCGCGCGCAAACGAACGGATCGACGGGTCGGTGTTGTGCACGCCCTGAATCACACCAGCGCCGGTAAACTCCGCGATGGTTTTGCGTTGCTCTGCGCCATCCGCGCCGGTGAACACGATCTCCGCGCGTCCGGGACCAGGCACGGCGAGTTCAGAATTTTTATAGATGTCACCGTACGCGTGGCGCGCGATCGTGATCGGTTTTTTCCATGACCGCACCATCGGCGGCACCACGCTCACAACGATCGGTTTTCGAAACACCGTGCCATCGAGCATCGCGCGGATCGTGCCGTTCGGACTGTCCCATTGTTTTTTCAACTTGTACTCCACGACGCGATCCGCGTTCGGTGTGATCGTTGCACACTTCACACCGACGCCGTGGCGCTTGATCGCCTCCGCAGACTGCACGGTCACAAAATCATCGGTCGCATCGCGATTCGCCATGCCGAGATCGTAATACTCAAGCTGTACATCGAGATGAGGGAGGATCAATTTTTCTTTGATCATCTGCCAGATCACGCGGGTCATTTCATCGCCGTCGAGTTCCACAAGCGGTGTCCGAACAGAAATTTTGACCATAAGGATAGAGAAACGTAGAATGAGGAGAGAAACTTGCTAGGGGTTCAATAGTACCATGTACTCTTTGTATGAACACACGCGATCCATTTTCTGCAAAAACAACGCTACACACAGCGAACGGAGAAGTGGTGATTTTCTCTCTCACTGCTCTTGAAAAACACGGTCTTCCACCGATCTCGCGGCTACCGTATTCGATCCGCATTTTGCTTGAATCGTTGCTTCGACAATGTGGAAGCTCGGGCACAACCGCTGAAGATGTCGAACGACTCGCGAGGTGGAACGGGAGCGGCGAAGATTTCGGTTTTCTGCCTGCGCGCGTCGTGCTGCAAGATTTCACCGGCGTGCCTTGCATCGTCGATCTCGCCGCGATGCGTGACGCGGTCGCTGCTATGCACGGTGATCCGTCACGCATCAATCCACAAATCCCTGTCGATCTCGTGATCGACCATTCTGTGCAAGTCGACGCCTACGGCACGCCGGAATCGCTCGCAGAAAATGTTCGGCGTGAATTTGCAAGAAATCAGGAACGCTACGCATTTTTGAAATGGGGACAGCGTGCGTTTAAAAATCTTCGCGTCGTGCCGCCGGCGACCGGCATCGTGCATCAAGTGAACCTCGAACATCTCGCCAGTGTCGTTACGACGCGACGTGAAGGCGATGCGGTCCTCGCATATCCCGACTCTGTTGTCGGTACCGATTCGCACACCACGATGATCAACGGACTCGGCGTGCTCGGTTGGGGCGTTGGTGGCATCGAAGCTGAGGCAGCGATGCTCGGACAACCGATCGCGATGTCTGCACCCGCGGTCGTCGGCGTGCGATTGTCCGGCGCACTGCGCGAAGGAGTCACTGCGACCGATCTCGTGCTCGAAGTGACGCGCATGCTGCGTGGTCACGGCGTCGTAGAAAAATTCGTGGAATTTTTTGGACCGGGTGTGTCCGCACTTCCGCTCGCAGATCGTGCAACGATCGCAAACATGGCACCGGAGTACGGTGCGACCGTTGGCTATTTTCCGATCGATGCAGAAACACTGCGGTATCTTCGCGAGACAGGACGCGATGAAAAAACAGTCGACCTCCTCGAACGCTACGCGAAAGCGCAGCAACTTTTCCGTACCGATGATGCACCAACCCCAGAATTTACCGAAACGCTCGAACTCGATCTCGCGTCGATCGAACCGAGTATCGCGGGACCGAAACGACCACAGGATCGTGTGCCACTCACGCAGAGCAAAGAAAATTTTTATGCGACGCTCGCTTCGGGCGACACACTTCGACACGGTTCGATCGCGATCGCCGCGATCACGAGCTGCACGAACACGTCGAATCCTTCGGTGATGCTCGCAGCTGGACTCGTCGCAAAAAAAGCGGTCGAACGCGGACTCACCGTGCCGAAGTACGTGAAGACGAGCCTCGCGCCAGGATCGCGCGTTGTGCGGAGCTACCTCGAAAAAGCTGGACTGCTCGCGCCACTCGAAGCGCTGCGATTTGCGATCGTCGGCTACGGTTGCACCACCTGCATCGGCAACAGCGGACCGGTCGATGCGCACATCGCTGACGCCGTTGAAAAAAACGAACTCGTTGTCGCAGCAGTGCTCTCAGGAAACCGTAACTTCGAAGGTCGTGTGCATCCGGTGACGCGAGCGAACTATCTCGCGTCGCCACCGCTCGTTGTTGCGTACGCGCTCGCAGGAAAAATCGACATCGACTTTGCGAGCGAACCGATCGGCGTGGACCGTGCGGGCGCTCCGGTATTTTTGAAAGACCTCTGGCCATCGAATCGCGAAGTTGCAGACGCGCTCGCTAGTTCGCTCTCTCCAGAGATGTTCCGCGCGGAGTACGCCGATGTGCTAAAAGGCAGCGAGGAGTGGCGAGCGATCGCCGCGCCGACCGGGGATCGCTACCTCTGGCAAGATGACTCTACCTATATACGTCACGCACCGTTCTTCACCGATCTCCCCGCAACACCGACGATCCCCGCAGACATTCTCGGCGCACGAGCGCTCGCTTGGGTGGGGGATTCGGTGACCACCGATCACATCTCGCCCGCAGGAACGATCTCCGCAAAAAGTGCGGCGGCTGCGTATTTGCGCGAGCATAGTGTCGACTCTGCAGAATTCAATTCGTATGGCGCACGACGCGGCAACCACGAGGTGATGATGCGCGGAACGTTCTCGAATCCGCGACTAAAAAATATTCTTGCGGGCGGTGCCGAAGGGAGCGTGACTCGCCATCTTCCGTCGGGTGAAACGATGAGCATCTTCGACGCGGCGATGCGCTACGCAAAAGATGCAACGCCACTCGTCGTGATCGCGGGAAAAGATTACGGCATGGGTTCGTCGCGCGACTGGGCCGCGAAAGGTGTAAAGCTGCTCGGTGTGAAAGCGGTGCTGTTCGAATCGGTCGAGCGAATCCACCGGAGCAATCTGATTGGCATGGGAATTTTACCGCTGCAATTTTTACCCGGAGAAAATCCGCGCACGCTCGGACTGACGGGTGATGAAACGTTTGACATTCGCGGACTCGCCACACTCCGTGCTGGTGCGCAGATCACCGTGACCGCAACATCTGCGGACGGCGAGATAAAAACTTTGGTCATGCAATGCCGTCTCGACACACCGATCGAAGTCGACTATTGGAGAAACGACGGCATTCTTCCGTACGTACTGCGTGCGATGGCGCGCGATCGAGAGATGGCATAGGCATTGTCATTCCGGCCCCCTCTTTTTTGTCATTCCGGCCTCCGAGCCGGAATCCAGAAAAATTAAAAAGACCAAACGTAATCACGTTTGGTCTTTGTTGTTCTGGATTCCGGGTCACGGCCCGGAATGACAAATTAAGAACCGCCGCGGAATTGCATTGCGAGTTCTGCGTACTGCTGCGCGATGAAGCGAAACGTTTGCTGCGGCGTGGTCACGCCACGCGTTCTTCGCAACTCGATCTCCGCGTTATCGCAAGCGATCTCGAGCAGTTCTGCGTTGTACATCGCGATCACACGAGCACTCAGTGGCGCGGGGACGTAGTGAAATCGCTGCTCTCTCTCGAGAAGACGCGTGGCGGTCAGTCGACGCAGACTCTGAATCGCCCTCGCATCGATGCTCGCCTGCAAGAGAAGCGTCGCGAGACGCTCGCAAACGATCTCCGCAAGGAGTCGCTTTTCCATACGGGGAAAATGCGCACCGAACGCTTCGCGGCCCGAGATGAATCCGGTCTCACGCTGCACCTTTCTTTCGAACTTGGTGACGCGATCAGCAGACTCCTCGTCCGATGAAAAGTCGAGTGTTTCCTCGGCAGCGTTCGCCATGATCGCCACCATCTCCTTCGGAAGACGAAAGCGACGCACGAAATCACGAAGCACTCCACCGCGCACATCGAGCTTTTCCTCGACGTACAGCTGATCACACGCACGAAAGACCGTGGCGAGGGGCGCGTCCAACAACTCCGCAACTTCGTCGACAGAGATGTGCGACGAACGTGACTGCCCGAGGTACTCCGGAGACTGCACTCGGCGGTGAATCTCAAGGATCGTCGCCTCGAGACCTTCCGACTCGAGAAGTGGCGCGAGCGACGCACGAGCCTCGGTCAGAATCTCGTACCGCGCGGCGATGCGCATCGGACATGAGAGAGCGTTGCACACGCACGTGAAGAGCACATGCGACGTCGCAGCTCCTTCTGCATTCGAGAACGGACTGACGACGTGATAAATGCCAACCTCGTGGTCATACTTATCCCACTCTCGCACCGCAGTGACGATCACCGACGGAAGGAACGCCGCGCGCAATTTTTCGATGAGCATGTTCGACCTCCTTATAAGGAACGCGCTAGACAAACTAACAAAAAAAATAAAAAAAGTCAACTCACCACACTGTCATTCCAGCTCGCCTTTTTGTCATTCCGACCCCGGACCGGGATCCGGGGCGGAATCCAGAACGTAAAACCAAACGATTTCCGTTCAGCGTTTTTTATTTTTCTGGATTCCGGGTCACGGCCCGGAATGACAAAGGAAGAAAAAAATTCGACCCGCACTCATGACGAGTGCGGGTCGACTAACGATCGCTACGCGCGTTCGCGGAGCTTGGTCGAGCTGATGTCCCACCGTCCGGAGACGGGGAGGAACATCTTCCGGAACTCGTGGGGGATCGGGAGATCGTCGAGGGTCATGAACTTTCCCTCGATCTCACGTCCCACGACGTAGAACCGTGCGCCGTCCGAGAGCATGCCACGAAGCACCGCGTCACGCGCCACCTCACTACTGCCGTAGTAGTTCGGATTGAGGATCCCGAGCGCGGCGTCCGCGCCGATCAGCATGCCAACACCAGGGAACATCTTCGCTTTGTCGGCGAAGAGCGGTGCGCCACCCGTGATCACCACCGACCGACGGTAACGGAACTGCTCCACGCGATGCAGGAGCTCCCCGCGATCGAGACGACCCTTGTCGGGGTGCGTCGACGAGATCGCGCAGATGACCTCCTTGCCGGTCATGCGCTCGGCTTGCCTCGCCATCAACTCGTGGCCGAAGTGCCAAGGGTTGAACGATCCGTGAAACAGGATGTGTTTTGCCGGATCGATCATCTCTTTTCTCTCACGGCGAGCGTTCGGAAGAAACAGAGTCCGATCGAAAAGATCACCAGTCTCGGTCTCCGCTAGCGGAACGACGCGCGAAGGTCGCATGGTAGTGCCGACAATGAGCTCTGGTGAAGTGACACCCTTGAAGTTGTACGGCGGACATACGCCTTGCTCCAAACCAGCCGCAGCGAGCAAAGTGTTGACCGCCAAGATGTCGCAGCGACTTCCTTCGCCTTCGCGGCCGTACATTCCCTTCTCGAACGTGATGTTCACTGTCGCCATGCCCTCCGAGGTGCGCGTGGCGATGACGCAGCGATGTTCGCCCTTCTTCGGCGTGGCCGTTGCGACCGCACCGGTGACACCGAGCCCGATCACGAACTTCGGATCACCACCGCTGCGGATGACGAGCTCGGCTGCGCGACGATGCGCAGCGGTCGCTATCCAAAGAGCGGTGTCGGTGGAGACGTACTTCTCTGGCTCGTGACCGATGAGGTCCGCGAGCGCGAGACGATGGTAGGGGAAGATCGCCTCCATGAGCGTCGCCGACGCTCCGGGCTCTGCCCAAAGCAACTGTTGCACACCGGCGCCAGCGCCAGTACACGCGATCACCACTTTCCATGGTGAGGCGTGCAATGCAGCGATACAATTTTTCTGATCCATAGCTCCTCCTTGCTGTGCATTCGGATCATCTCCGAATGACGAGAAACAGTACCAATATTTTGGAAAAATGTCAATTATAAAGAGCGAAACTTATCGAAAAAGTTAGAGGTTCCTTGAGGATAAAAATAGATCTCTTGTCGATAAATACCGACATTTTACGGATACCCGGGGATTGACATTTTCGTGAAAATATGCTACGATCAGCTGTCGTTCGCTTAGGCGGACGATTTTGTTTCTCCGCTACAAAATCAATACCTATGCTAAAAACCAGCCGATTCACTTTTAAGCTCCTGAAGACCGCTCTTTGCCTTGGGCTCACTACGTCCATGCTCTTCGGAGGTCAAAATGCGGTGTTGGCCGGAAATCTTACCGATAGTAGTGTCGGTCCACTGATGCGAGATGACTCCGAAGTCGCAGGTCCCGAACAGCCAGCGAGCGTACAGGACATCCTACTCTCTGTATGCAAGACGCGAGGGTACAGTGAAGAGTGTGCGAAAATTTTGCTCGGCATGAGTTGGAAAGAATCGCGCCATGTCGCAACCGCCATCGGCGATAACGGTCGCGCGCAAGGATGGTTCCAAATCCACTATCGCTTGCACGGCATTTCATTGCACTGTGCGCAAGACCTTGGATGCTCGGCGAACTGGACGATCAGCTACATGGAAAACAATGGCTATCCGAAATACGTGAAGTACGCCGTGCAGTGCCATAACGGATGTGGCATAAAGAACGGCTACGCGTCATCCGTTCTCTGGAACGGTCAGCGACTGTGGAAGACGGACACGAATACGGATGTACAAGTTGCTGTCGCTACACGATAAATAAACTAACAACGCC
>JAHFIV010000007.1:0-24276 GCA_023246225.1 bacterium | reverse complement strand
AACGCCTCGCACAATGCGGGGCGTTGTTTTGTTATCATGTTTTTGCTAGGATCTCGTTTGATCTGTTCCTAAGGAGAAGTCATGCAACTGCGAGGGATCGATTTTGGTCACGTACTTGACGCGTCGGGCGTGCGCGGATTTTTCGGAGAAGGATATCCGCACCATCGGCCGCTCCGAAAGATCGGGCTGGATTTCACCGGTGCAACGTTCGTCGCAAAAACAACGACGCTCTGCGCGCGTACCGGCAACATGCCGCTCCGCACCGACCTTGCACCACGCGAACTCAAACCGAAGTGCATCATCGTAAAACCTTTTGATGGCGTGGTTCTGAACGCTGTTGGCTTGTCTGGCCCAGGCGCAGAAGCGCTGCTCGCTGATGGCCGTTGGCAACAACGCACGTCACCGTTCTTTCTTTCGTTCATGTCTGTTGCACCAAACGAGGAGGAACGACGCGGAGAGCTCAAAGCATTTGTTCGATTGCTGCGTCGTTACATCACCGAATTCCACGCACCGATAGGTCTTCAGCTGAATTTTTCTTGCCCCAATGTCGGTGTGCAGACGGACCATCTCATACAAGAGATCACCACCGCGCTCACCGCGGCGGACACGCTCGGAATCCCACTGATGCCAAAACTCGCCGTGACAATACCACTCGAAGTGGCACTCAAAGTTGCACATCATCCGGCATGTGATGCGCTCTGCATCTCCAACACGATCCCGTGGGGTGCGATGCCGGATCGCATCAACTGGAAAAAATTGTTCGGTAGTGCAACATCACCGCTCGAAAAGTTCGGTGGCGGGGGACTGTCGGGCGCACCACTTCTGCCACTCGTCTTCGAGTGGGTAACGAACGCCCGCGCTGCCGGTCTCACCTGTCCACTGAACGCCGGTGGTGGAATCCTTGCGCCAAATGACGCCGAAGCGCTGTTCGATGCAGGCGCGGATTCCGTATTCATCGGTTCGATGGCGATACTCCGCCCATGGCGAGTGCGCGCGACCATCCGTCACGCAAGCGTTGTCGGCGAAAGATGCGCCGCAGAACATGTGCAGTGGCGAAAACTCTGAAGAGATCTCTACGAAATTCTCCCGTGCACGCGGGAGTTTTGTTTATTTTACGCGGGGAGTACACTACATACATATGAAAGCACTCATTAAACTGATCCTTGGAGCGATAGCCGTGTTCGCCACGTCATACATTCTTCCTGGCATGCACGTAAAAGATTTTTGGACAGCGGTTATCGTTGCGCTCGTCCTCGCCATCGTGAACGTATTAATCCGACCGATACTTGTACTGCTCACTTTTCCTGTCACAATCGTCACGCTTGGATTGTTCCTCTTCGTGATCAACTCGCTCATGGTGTTACTCGTCGCGCGAATCGTTCCTGGATTTGTCGTAGACGGTTTTTGGTGGGCGATGCTCGCGAGCGTTGTCATCTCCATCGTGAACGGTTTTTTGAGCGCGATCGCTGAGTAACCATGCACCTCGCTCTCATCCTTGCAACGATCGCCGGACTTCTGCACAGCGTCGGCTACATACAATACGCACGAAAAATAATCACGGGAACTTCTCGACCGAATCTCGCCTCGTGGTCGTTGTGGGTCGCACTCGCCATGCTGAACGGTGTGTCCTATTTTATAATGAGCGGAGACGTAGTGAAATCGCTGCTCTCGCTCGTGAGTTCTCTCGGCTGTGTAATGGTATGGATCATCGCACTTCGCCTGGGACGATTCTCACGACTTGATCGCATCGACTGGGTTGCAATGATCATCGGTGTGGTCGCAATTATCGCCTGGTGGAAGTTGCGTTCTGCTACGATTGCAAATCTTCTTCTGCAAAGTTGTTTTCTGATTTCGATCGTGCCAACATATCGCAGCGTCTGGAAGAATCCGCACGGAGAACAACTGTCACCATGGCTTCTCTGGACCATCGCATATGCGCTCGCTACACTTGTTGTTGTGCTACGCTATCAAGGACATGGCGCAGACCTCGCGTATCCGATGATCAGTCTCGTAAGCACTGCCGGTGTCGCCGCGCTCACACTTCGCGGTCAATAAAAAAATTTAAAAACACCGCCCAACAACTCCGTTAAACATGAAACCGATGAAACCTCTTCAAAAAAAACCGGCACCGAAAAAACCGTTCAAGAAAACATCGAGGCCGTCTTCCCGTCCTACGGTAATAAAACCGTTCAAAAAAAATACAAAGTTACCGGCAAAAGTGCACGGTGCATCTCTCGCGCCATCTTCAACTACGCAGAATTCTGATACTTCTTGGGAGCGCGTGGCAGAGTGGTATAACACACTGATGACCGACAAAGACACGTATCAAGCGCGCGTAATCCTTCCGAATCTCCTTCGCCTGATGCATATCACTCCGAACGAACGCGTGCTCGATCTTGCGTGCGGGCAAGGATTTTTTTCTGGCGCATTCGAAAAATCTGGCGCAGCAGTTCTTGGCGCAGATCTTTCTGAATCACTCATTGCACTCAGCAAAACCCTTGTTCCGAAAGGAACGTTTTATGTTGCACCAGCGCATCATATTCCTGATGTCCGAACGACATCGATCGATCAAATTGTGATCGTCCTTGCGCTGCAAAATATTGAAAACCCGCGCGAAGTTTTTCTTGAATGTGCACGCGTTCTCAAAAATGGGGGACGACTGCATCTTGTATTAAATCATCCTTGTTTCCGCATTCCTAAACGAAGTTCGTGGGGATGGGACGAAAACAACAAACAATATCGTCGCGTGGACGGATATCTCATCGAATCACGGTCACATATCGAGATGCATCCTGGAGGCGACACATCAGTAACCACCGTCAGCTTTCATCGACCACTACAGTATTATATAAAGACGCTTTCACGCGCCGGATTGGTGATTACAAATCTCGAAGAATGGACCTCTCACAAAACCAGCGACTCAGGACCGCGAGCACCGGAAGAAAACCGAAGTCGAAAAGAGATTCCGCTGTTCATGGCGATCGAGGCACGGAAAGTCTAGCGCGCAAAGTCTGAGGTCTTGACACGACACCGTTCTCATGCTTTGATGGATGACGGTGGGGTCGCTTGGATGAGGCTCTGTGCGAACCGCAGTGACCACTGCTGGTTGCGATGACCGAGTGGAAGTTTGATCAGTCCACCGGAGCGGCTCGCTCGTGTGCCGCATCGTCGTAACAACGCCGTCGGGTCTGGAATCCGCCGTCGTCGCTCGCTTCACCGCGAGCCCGTATCAGTCGGCACTGTCGTCAAAAGTGCACACGCACGACGTCGCACAGCATCAGTAGTCCAGGCGATGCCCACCACCTTCTCTCCTTTTTTGTCATCCCGGCCCCGGACCTGATCCGGGGCGGAATCCAGAAAAAGCCGAACGGATATCCGTTCGGCCTTTTTTATTTTTCTGGGTCCTGAATCAAGTTCAGGATGACAATGTGGGGGGTCAGGATGACAACAACAATTAGTCGTTGATCTCGATCAAGTGTGAAGATTCACCCGACGCACCCACTGAAGCACCACACGCTTTTACCTCTGTTGCAAACTGTGTCCATGCGCTGATGCGAGCGGTGCGCAGTGTCTTTCGCGCAGTGTCCATGGAATCACGATATGCCTTCCACGCTGCACGAATCGCGGTTTGACGCGCTGTTGCATCGGTGAGGGTCCACGCGGCAACGAGCGAAGTCTTCCTAGTTGCGAGCGTTGCGTTCACCGAAGTCGTGTACGCACTAAACCCCGCGCCGATCGCAGTTTCACGTTTTTCAACCGCTGGTTTAATACACGATACCATCACTGCAGTGAGCTCTACCTGTGCCTGCTGCAATCGATCTTTAAGCGATTTTTTCTCCTCCTTAAACTTCTTCTCTAAATCCTTGCGATCATCATTATACTGATGACGTAGTTCGGCAGTAAGACGACCGAGCGAAAGACCACGTGTTTCCGCATGAAGCTCCCCCGAAATGTCGATGCCGCGCGCCAACGCTGGCGTGGCCATGGCGAGCATCATCGCTGCAGATACCGCCGCCTTAATAAGAGTGTTTTTCCGCATATCTTAAAAAAATAAGACTTATTGGGACCTCTGTAGATGTCCCTTATGTTGTACATGACGCACGAACATTTCTTTTCTTACTGCGCAGTGAGCACCATAGGCTCACCGAGCTCGTGGAGGGCGAGTGCGCGTGATGAAGTGACGAGCACATTGGTAAATGTGTATCCAAACGCAAGAAAAATTTTCTCCGAAGTGAACGGTCGTTTTTTGCTTCCAGAAATAAGATACACCGTCGGATCGTCTTTTGTTTTAACGAGAGTTCCTTCGGAAAATTTTACCGCATCACCGTTCTCTAAACCAGCGAGCGCAGCAGGAGTCACACGAACAATCCGATCACCAAAAAAATTCGCCGTCAAAATCGCACGATCAACGAGCGGATGTTTCACGCCAGCTTCAACGTAATACACACCGCCCGTTTGGGCATTTTGCAAAAGTTGCCCGGTGGGGAATGACGAATCTGCAGTGATCGGTGCAGCGTCGGCATACTCTGCGATATCTGTCGCGCGAACATCTTCAACTTCTTCGGGATTGAAACCGATCTGTCGAAAAACTTCTGTGGAAGGAATCAAACGCTTTGCGGTGCCGATGAGTAAATAGATCGCGCCGTCTTCACTGCGAACTAGTGACAGATCCGCGAATCGCAGCGGCGCACCAGAAGAACGCTCCTGCAGCGTTGCAAAATCATATTGATTGAGATCGATGATGTTCGTCGTGTTAAAACGCGTCACAAGCACCGAACGGTTGAGAATCGGTCGAAATTTTCCCCCTTCGATCACCGCGACCGCGCCGGTCGTCATGTTGCGCACAAGCGCGCCGTCAGGAAGCCGAAGATCATCGACGCCACCAAACCACCGCTGCAATATACTCCACAGCAGACGATTACCGTGCGCGTGCGGTGTGTAACTGTAGAGCGCCGCGGTCACGAGATTGGTCGGTGTGAGCTTCGCACCGTCCGCAGTAAACTGCTGCCCCGCTTGCAATTTACCAAGACTCGCGGCGTTGCGCAGATACCAATCCATCCAACCCGCACCCGCGTCGATCTGCCGCCCAAGGCCTTTGTATTTTTTCGCGAGCGGCGCGCTGCGAGCACACCCGTCGCACAGCGCGTATCCTGCTGCCCAGTCGCGCTGTCGATCTGTCGGTCGACCGGTCTCGACGATGCTCGATTCTTTTTGCAAAAGCGCAAGGATGTATCGGGGATTCACCTGATACCTTTCAGCTGCAGCATGAATCAACTGCGATCCATTTTTCAGCATCCCATCGATCGGATCGATATCAAACTCTGCATCGAGTCCACCTTTCGACATCAAAAACTGACGGATCCCCGCGAGGTCCATCGTTGAAGCGTCGCGCATCTCACTATCAGAGATGATGTGCTCGGGATTGAACTCCGCAGCACGTGCGGTGACCGGCGCACTAAAAAGCGACACCACGCAAGAAAAAATAATCCATCGTCGAAAAAGGCGCATAGTAGGTATAGTATACATCTCTCCTGATATACTGCATCAATGCGCTACTCTACGACTCCACATCATAAAAAAATCATTAAACCTTGGGGGTACGAGGTGATATTTACGCCCGAGAATGGGGATCATGTCGGGAAGTTGCTCTTCGTGAACGCCGGCAAACGTCTTTCTTTGCAGTACCACGACGAAAAAGAGGAGACGCTGTGTTTGGTATCCGGGCGCGCGGTGCTTTGGATCGAAAATGCGGAGGGAACCATTGAAAACATATCGATGCTCGTCGGGGAAGGGTACGCGATCGCGCGCATGCAAAAACATCGCATCGAGGCGGTCGATGATGCGATGTTTGTGGAGTGTTCAGATCCCGAAAAAGGAAACACCGTACGGCTCGAGGACGATTATCACCGCGGCACAGAAACTGATGAAATTCGTACACAGCCGCAACGAGGTTGGGCGAGTTGAAGCCGGTACGTGAATCGGTGCCTAAAACCAATTCAAAGGGTGGCACTTTTTGACCATTTGGTGCCTGGCACCAAACGCCCTTTTAGTGCCACCCTTCTAGCGCCAGGCACTGGATGGGACAGAATGATAGTCTGTGCATAAAAAAACGTGCGGGGGTGAAAAATATGCTATACTTATCCACATAAATGTCTAAACCCTCACCGTGTCATCTTTATGATGAAAAACATGTGTAGTGTGCACAAGGTCGGCAAACTTTTACTCGTCATCGGTGGCCTGAACTGGCTGCTGGTCGGCCTTCTCCAGAAGGACCTGTTCGTCTTGCTCGGTTTGGGCATGGACCATCTGGTTGCACGCGTGGTGTATGTGCTTGTCGGTCTCTCCGCACTGTCGATGCTCGGTGTCGCCAAGTGCTGCGTCAAAAACGACATGCCAAAGATGTAAGATTCTAGACAGGCTCTTAAGTAAAAAATCCCGCAGCGATGCGGGATTTTTTGTTTGACGGAGCGAGAGACGGGGAGCATCATACACGTACGATGCGACTGATAAAACTGATGCTCGTCACGCTTCTTCTGTCATTCGTCGTTCTTCTCATACCGATCGGTTGTCCGAGAGAACAAATCTTCGTTGCAAACCTGCTCGTGAGCGCGATCCCCATCATGATTTTCATCGGCGTGCTCCAGCTACGTAACGACACATGACCTCTCTTGACTGTTCAGGTAAGGTAAGTACACCATGAAAACGGAGGGTGCAATGATCCACTTCAGAACGTTCCTTCAAGCATTCACTGCGGGCGCGATTGCGGTCGTCGGATTCTCTCTCGCGGGAGTACCGGGATACGGCTGGCTGATTCTCGCCATCTTTCTCGTCGTCTGGGCGGTGAGCACCCACGAGTACGCTGGCGAATCCCAGTGCACGTGCTGCCACAATGACAAGCAGCGGGGAAACGAATGAACCCGCTCGATGCGGAAAGCAATGCAATCAACGACTTGCTCGAATCGCTCGGAGAGGGGATGATCGTCTTCTTTTGTATCGTCTGCTTCTTCATTTTTCTTGGCGTGATCGAAAGCATGCCGAGTCGTTCCCGACGTAAAGATGATGAGGACGATCAGGAATGAGAGAGTCGCGGTGAAAAACATCATGCGGCGCGTACGCTCTGCAGTGCTCGTGCTCCTCTACTTCGGAGCGCTTGCGGTGTCAGCGTACTGTCTCTACCTGGACGACCAACCAGAACTGTGTGCAGGGGTGATATTCTTCGCTGCTGTCTCGCTCTGCATGCTCCTTCTGGAAGGCCATTACCTCGAAGACCTGACGGCGATGTACAACCACCACAAGACACAAGAGGACCGTTCTTTGTTCGACAAACAGAGACATAAGGATCAAAAATGAATCGTAGGACGCGGATGTTCTGGTTGTGTCTCGAGATGTTCGTGAACCTCGCTCTCGCCATTGCGTTCGTCGCAAGTTTTGTATCGCCAACGTGGTACCCCTGCGTATTCTATCCGTTGATCTTTACGCTTCTCATATTTAGCATCTACGCACGCTACCGTGCATCGTAACTCATGCGCATCCGTTTCGGCGGATGCGTTTTTTAGAACGCGACATTGACAAAAATCTAATTTTCTGCAATTATTTTCCTGCCATAAGGCACCAACGAAAGGACCGACTGATGAAAAAGTGGATACTGCTGCTCCTCATGAGCTGTCTGTGTGTGGTCGTTGCAGCGTGCGGCGATCCCGCTGGGGATCCGGACGACGACGCGACCGCGAGCGAATCGTCTGCGCTCTCCGCAGATCCGAAGCTCGGCGCGTTCACCGCGCGTCCGCCACATCACATCCGTCACAACGCAACCACGGCGCCGACCGGCCTCTCGCCGGCACAGATCCGCGCAGTGTACGGCCTCCCGTCCTCGGGGGGCACCGGCACGATCGCGATCATCGATGCGTACGACGACCCGACCGCCGAGAACGATCTCAAGGTGTTCTCCGCGAAGTTCGGTCTCCCGACGTGCACCACCGCGAACGGCTGCTTCCAGAAAGTGAAGATGGCGTCGCGACTCAAGGTCGATGGCGGCTGGGCGCTCGAGATCTCACTCGACGTGCAGTGGGCACACGCGATCGCGCCGAACGCGAAGATCCTGCTCGTCGAAGCGCGCTCCGCTGGTGGCAACGATCTGCTCGCTGCGGTTGACTACGCGTGCAGCCGCCCCGACGTCGTCGCCGGCTCGATGAGTTGGGGTGGCGCCGAGTTCTCCTCACAGACCGCCTACGACGGACACTTCGCCTGCGCGAACAGTGCGCCATTGTTCGCCTCGTCTGGCGACAACGGCACCGGTCCGGAGTGGCCGTCCATCTCACCGAACGTCATCGCGGTCGGCGGCACCTCGCTCGCATTCAACGCCGACGGGTCGCTCGCGGCCGAGACCGCGTGGTCCGGCTCCGGTGGCGGCATCAGCCTGTACACACCGGTGCCGACGTACCAGTCGACCTACGGACTACTCGGCGCGATGCGGCAGGTCCCCGACGTTTCATACAACGCCGACCCCGCATCCGGATTCTCCGTCTACGACAGCACGTCGTACAACGGTCAGAAAGGGTGGTTCAAGGTCGGCGGCACGAGCGCAGGCGCACCGCAGTGGGCGGCGATCCGCGCGCTCGGGCTCACCGCGACGAACTCCGCATTCTACACCGACGCTGCGGCATCCTACGCCGCGCACTTCCGCGACGTCGCCTCCGGAACGAACGGCGCGTGCGGCGCGGTGTGCACCGCTGGCCCCGGCTACGACACCGTGACCGGACTCGGCTCGCCGGTCACCACCGCGTTCTAGATCGACCAGCACACTCGTCGCCCCGCAATACTACGGGGCGATCTTTTTTTTGCCCCACTTTTTATAGCCAACAACGAACAAAACGGCATCTACCCCGTTGGTGCCTGGCACTAAAGTGGCATTTGGTGCCAGGCACCAAAGTGCATAAAAGTGCCAGGCATCCAAGGAACAGAGAGAAACGGTATTGACAAAAACGAAAATATATGCTTAAAATAACAATAACGTCTCTCACCACGGAGGAATATCATGCGTCTTTGCATCGCACTCGCCACTCTCGCGATCGGCGCGGGAGTGGCTCTTGCCTGCGCACTCGACGGCCTGTACGTGCAAGCGATCGCTTTCGGTTCGCTCGCCGTCATGGTCGCCTGCGTCTGCGGTTCGCTCGCCGTGATCGAACGGATGCGGCTCATCCGCAACGAGATCGAAAACGCGGAAGAGGAGTCGGAGGAAGTCGTCACAACAGTGATCCCGCAGCAGCAGTCACTCGCCGCTGCGCGGCTCCCCACCGGCACCGGTCCGGAGATCCGCAGCTACACGCCACCATGCGCCCCCGAGCCTCGGGTGGAGCGCGCGTCCCCCCGATGCGGAACGATGCTCCCCCCACCGATGCGCGCGAATCTCAAGCTCGTCGCCAAGAACGGCAAGCCCCTCTCCCCAGAGGAGTTGGCGCGTCGCCGATCACGGCTCCACTAAACAGTCTCAACAAAGAAGAGGAAGCGTCTCCGCTTCCTCTTTATTTTATATGCACAGCCGATCAAAGCATCGGTGCTGTGCACAAAATCAAAGGGTGGCACTTTTTGACCGTTTGGTGCCTGGCACCAAAGTGCATAAAAGTGCCACCCTTGACTCGTCAAAATCTCTTGACAATTTGACCTTCTCATGATGAAGTCTCCTGTCCCTGAAAGCTTTGGCAAAGGGGAAGGTTCGTTGACAAATAAACGGAGGTTTACATGCGACCTATCGGTATCCGCCTGGTTTGGCTATTGGTAAGTATAACTTTCCTCCTCGTCGGTTTATGTGGGGGAACCGTGCGCAGCTGCGTACGCGACAACCAAAACGACCGCATCGCTCGAGAGGAGCGACAGCTGTGCATCCTGCAAAGCGCTGAAGGAAAGGCTCCTGCGCACCCCGATATCTGCGACGCTCGCTGGTTCTTCAGCGTTCTGAAACACCAAATGACCACCAGGCACAAAAGTTCGTATGCCGTCCTAGAGGAGGCAGCTCACCTCAACGCGACAAGCGAAGAGACGTTGATGTCACTCGACAACTCGGGGAGCTGGAAGACGACACGCGGGTTGGCCATCCAGCCGTACTTCACGGATGTCATCGCCATGCAGGTCCCGTATTCGTTCGACGACATCCTCGCAGGCAAGATAACGCCGTCAACAACGATCGTCATCGAGAGTCGCTCCCCCTACTGGGAATGGACTTTCTGGCGGTGGATATGGCTGATCGCGTCGCTCTGCGCGGTGACCTTCTTGGTGACCGTCGAATGTTGTGATTCCGATCGTCACCATCCTGTCATGGACTACCCGTGGCAACGCGTGGACGGGATACTCCTGTTCTTGGTCACTGGACCCGCGTCGATACCCGCGCTCCTCTTATACATACTCTGCTGCAGCATATACTTCGTGCTCACAAGCGAATGGTCGGAGACGTGGCGTATCGTGCGCACGTTCATGACCCGCGCGGGGTACCAGCTACGCATCGTTCGCAAACTCCCCGCGCCAGTGATCGCACCGGCGACGTATCATGCGAATCAGCAGCAACCGCCGGTGGTGCAGGCGCAACCTGTCGCCACGGCACAAGCCACTCCCGCAACCGAATGGTACATGGTGCGGCGAAACACGTTCCTCGGCGTCGAGCATCTCCTCGCCGCGGCTGGCGTCCAAGTGTTTCCGCTCGCGATCACGATCCCCGAGAAGATGAGCGGCTTCGCTGTTCCCGCCGACTCGATCGCGCGATTCGAAGAGATCATCGGCGTCAAACGCGAAAAAAGATGCGGTGCCTTTGCGACCGGCGCGAACGACACAGCGACAAACATCGAACGAACGATGTTGCGCCAGTACACGCGAGACCACGACATCGACGTGTGCGTCAGCGAGGTGTACAACGATGCGAAGCGAGCCACTCTGGAACGCGTCGCAAAAATAGCCGCTCTTCGCGCCGGCTGCAGGATGATCGCGATCGACTGTCCGCCACGCGAAAACCTGACACACGGTGAACGCGCGGTGGAAGTGGTGTGGTCGGAAACGAAAACGTTCGGACCACTCAAGCGTCTGTACGAAAAAAATCTGGCTGATCAGTACGACGTGCACGAACCCGATCCTGGAAAAGGAGTGCTCATCCGTGACACGGAGGGGATTCCTGTCGCGCAAGTCATAAACACGACCGTGTACATGCTTGTTCGTGGTTTCGTGCAAGAAGCAACAGAGGGAGATGGCTGGGCGCTTGAAATGCTCACGCGCATCCTGCACGAAGCGATCGTCGTGTCCCTCGCGCAAGATCCTGATGCAGAGGAGACCGACGACGACCGACGGTCCGCATGGCGGAGCGCGCTCGACAAGGAACGCGAGGGATACGTCGAGCTGTGCTTTCGAAGGCTCGACGCACAACGCAAAAATCTCAAACGTGATGTGGACGAGTGCAGCGCCCGCATCATGGAGATGGGTGAAAGTCTGCGAAAAGAAATCACCGACAGACGAGCAAAACAATCCGCACTCGACGGTTTCATGACGACCGAGTTACCCAAGGAACGCGAACGACTGCGCACTGAGTTCGATCAGCTGGTCGCATCGCCGTGCGTCATCGCCATCGAAGCGAATCAAGACGGCGTCGTGGTGTTCACAAAAACGGTCGAGATCGCTTGGCGTGGCAAACGCTATCGCATCGGCCGATTCAAGGTGACGCTCGCATACACCGGCTCGATCACCATCAAAAACATCGCGAACACCGCGAAAGACACAAACTTCGAGCATCCCCACGTGCACCACCCAAGCGGCACGTGCTGGGGCAACATGCACGCGACGGTGATGGAGCTCATGGGCGACCGTGAGTACGCGTCCGTGATCACCATGATCCATCGCTTTCTCGAAGTGTACAACCCGCATGGCGGTGTTGAGCAGATCACAAAATGGAAGGAAGTGTCCTAATGCACAAAGCGTTCACTGTCGAGATGCCGAACGTCCACTTCCCGGAACGGGTGTGGAAACGGCTGCTCGCGTACATCGACCGCTGCCCCATGGAGGTCGGCGGTATCGGTACGGTGGAGCACGTCGGCGACATGCTCATCGTGAGTGAGATCTTCCTGCTCGCGCAGAACGTTTCACCGTCGATCATGCTGCTCGATCCAGAAGCGGTCCAACGATTCCTCGAAAAGTGGGACGCGGACGGAAAAGACACGACGCTGCTCCGGTTCTTCTGGCATTCGCACGCCACCTCGAGCACGGAGTGGTCCCAGATGGACTACGATTCGATGGAACTTCTCTCCAGAAACAACTGGACGCTCTCGTTCGTCGGCAACCACCGACACGAATGGCAGTTGCGGTTCATGACGCAGCAACCGTTCCCGATCGCGATCGACCACGTGCCCTGCCTCGTGGTTCCGGAATTCGACCCCGCGCTCATGAAGGACATCGAGGAAGAGGTGCGGATGAAAGTGCGACCGATCACCCGTGAACGCAGCCGTGTATTCCGCTGGGGAGGACGGTTGCTCAACATATTCGCGGACGATCGTCCGCGAAGAACATCGGATCACGAGCGTCAGTTCGGTCGCGATGACGATTTCACCGATTAGGAGGTGCACATGAATACGCAAAAAAAAGCTGCGGGTGAACTCAACTACTCGCGGCAATATGGCATCTTTCGACCAGACCAAGCGGCGGACCCGGTGACGATCATCGGCGCAGGTGGTATCGGTTCGCCGACCGCGATGCTTCTCGCGAAGATGGGTGTGCCCGACATCACCATCTACGACTTCGATGTCGTAGGGGACGAAAATCTCGCGACCCAATTCTTCCGGAAGGAAGATCTGGGTCAACCGAAGGTTCATGCGCTCGCAAGGCAATGCGAGAGTCAGGCGGACCGCACGATCACTGCAAAAAACGAGCGCTACGTCGATCAACCACTCTCCGGGGTGGTGATCGCGGCGGTCGACTCGATGGACATGCGCGTCGAGCTCTGGAAGAACCAAGTGCGCTTGAATCCGAACATCAACCTGTACATCGACGGGCGGATGGGCGGCCAAATCATGCGAGTGTTCGCGCTTCGGCCTTACGAAATGGCCGAGATCAAGCGATACGAACAATTTCTGTGTTCATCGGCCGAGGCTGCCGTCCTCCCTTGCACAGAAAAGGCGATTTGCTACACAACATTCGGCATTGCGGCGCTCATCGCGGCGACATGTCGAAGATGGTGGGTCAAAGGTGAGATCAATTTCGAGTATGCGCTCGACCTTGACAGTTTCACCTCGCATCTAGTACCCTCATAACCAGCTACTGACAACCCACAACCCCGACACCCACAGAAAAGGAGACACTGACCATGCAAGCCACCCTCGCCCTGTTCCCCGGCGGCAAGAAAACGATCACGATTCCCACGGAGGGCAACACCGCCACACTCGGCGCGATCCTCGCGGCCGCGGAGCAGCGGTTCACCCCGAACGACGGCATCGACTACGCCGTGAACGACGTGCCCACCACCGACGAGAACATGGAGGTCCCCGACGGCGCCGTCGTCAGGGCGTCCGCCCGCGTCGCGAACGGCTGACCCTCAGCCCCTCACCACGCCCCGCACCATCTCTCGGTGCGGGGCTTTTTCTTTCTCTCCTTCGTCAGCGGCCTTCATCGGTGCAAGCCTGGCACAAAATCAAAGGGTGGCACTTTTTGACCGTTTGGTGCCTGGCACCAAAGTGCATAAAAGTGCCACCCTTCTGGCATCAATGCTGGTTTAGGCGTGATTCCATTGACAGTGCGCATGAAAAATGATAAGAAAGCTGGTTCCTCACGCAAGGGACGAAACGAAAACACACCGCAACCGAAGGAGAACACCGATGACAAAAGAAGAGTTCGAAGAGAGCCAGAGACCGTTTCAAATCATGTACGCGAAAGATCTGAGCAAACCACCGGGCGTCAGTCCGGTCGCAATGCGAGGATTCAACTACAGGCTCGCCATGTGCTGGTTCGTGCTCACGAATCCCGAGGCAAAAGCTGCATACGACGCAGATCGAATGCGCTTCCTCCGGGTCGAACGGAGCGAACTGAAGAAAAAGACCTGAGCAGCTACCAACTTTGACACTCGTCCCACCCTTCACGAAGGGTGGGAAATTTTTTATGAAAAAAGGACGCACTGTAATGCGTCCTTGCCGTCGTAGAACATCGTTCGCTGTCGAGACTAGCCCGACTCTCGAGAGGTGAGACGCTGGAGCGGCACCGGTTTGCCCTGCTCATCGAAGTCGCAGATCGGTACGAGCTTCATCGAGATCTCCGCCGTCGCGCCGCCGGCGAGGTCGGTCGAACTCGGGGAGCGCAGTGTGATACCCTCGTGGTCGATCACGCGGTACAAGCGGACCATGCGAACGGACCCCAGTCCTCGATCCAACGTCCTGGCAAGCCGCCACAGATTTTCGAGAAGCGCGTGCTTCATGAGATGCCCAACGTTTGGGTCGCCCAGGACCTCGTACTCCGGTTGCCACCGAGAACCTTCGCAACCCTCGACGGTGAGCGTCGCGATTTCGGTGTTGTGGTGGTCAAACACCCATTTCACCTCGAGAACGTACACGGCGTATGCTGGTTTCATGGCGTTCCTCCTCACTCAAAGATCATCACGGCGAGGTCGCCTTGTCAACGCCCTACTTGACCACGCGGGGTATTTCTGATATATTTTGTTGTCGGATTCTCCACAAGAGGCTCACCAACATACCCGCCGACATAAGGAGGCAACATGACCAAGCAAGGCAAGGAAGACGCGCTCGAGACGTTCGGCACTGTTTTCTTTCTTGGCGCACTCACCTTCACTCGCGCGATCGGCCTGATCGTACCCGTGCTCCTCGGCACCACGATGATGATCGCGTTTCTCATGGTGGAGCCCGGCTTGTGCGAGCTGCGGCAACACCTGTTTGACAACCGCGCCGTGCAGACCTACGATTTCTCTCAGACACCCGCAACAACTCTCACCGAAGGAGACAGATGATGAAAAAGATGATGGTCGTTCTCATGCTCTGCGGCACAGCGGCGCTGATCGGCTGCGGTGACGCAAATCCGCAACCGCAGGACGAGGCGGTGGACCAAGGGACACCGCTCGACTTCCCCTCAGCGCTCTCCGACCAGCACTTCCACGACGGCGCCGCCTGGCCGAAGTGGGTGCCCCAGTGCCCCGGTCCGGTGTGCGACCCGGAGCTGAACCGCTCCGACTGGGTCGTCGACCCGCCCAACTACCGCGCCCAGCCGTCAACCAAGGGTCTCGAAGACCCCGGCCACCGGAAGACCGCGCAGAAACACGCGACCGAGTCTCGCTGAGACTCCCTCGCTTCGAGGGCCCCCGCAGTACTGCGGGGGCCTCTTCTTTTGTTGGGGTCATCCCGGTACAAAGGTCGGGTTCGGTGCCAGGCACCAGAAGGGTGGCACCAAAAGGGCGTTTGGTGCCAGGCACCAAACGGTCAAAAAGTGCCACCCTTGATTCGGTATGTAGGGTTCTTGACGTAAAACCGAAAGACTGCTTAAATCCTAGTAGAGAACTAGGATTTCAATTTTGTGCTAAAAATACCGCAAAAAGTTGACCACGCGCTTCTTCTTATGCGCCATCTCGCCGAAGGTCATGCGACCGCGCGGCCGGTGTCGCTTGAGGAGGTCGCAAAACGAGAGCGTATCTCCCAAGGCTACCTCGAAGAGGTCGCTCGGCTTTTGCGCACCGCAGGGCTGATCACGGGACGACGCGGTATCGGCGGAGGATACACCCTCGCACGCAAAGCGAGCGACATGACGGTCGCTGATGTGATCACGGCGATGGAAGGAAAAACATGGACGATGGAATGTTTGGGCGAGTCACCGAAAGAACATCGCGTGTCGGCAAACGATGCACTCTGGCGAAAAGTACAAGGACAAGTGATGGCTACGTTGCACAGCGTCACGATCGCAGAGATTGTTCGTAAAGAGGAAACGGTATGACGACGATCAAAGATATCGACATCTCGCGCACAACGTACGACGACGCAAACGTGTCGCGCACGAAATTTGTTGCGCCGAAAGGTCTCACGCGAGAAACCGTTCTTGAAATTTCTCGCCAAAAAAATGAACCGACATGGATGCTCGAAAAACGTTTGAAAGCGTTCGAACTTTTTGAAAAAACTGCGCTCCCATCATGGGGTCCATCGCTCGCCGCACTCGATCTCACGAAGATCACGTACTTCGTACGACCGGACACCAAAGAATCAACGTCATGGGACGACGTTCCTGCGGATATCCGTGCAACATTTGAAAAACTCGGCATTCCGGAAGCAGAACGAAACGCGCTCTCGGGTGTCGGTGCGCAGTACGATTCTGATGTGGTGTATCACAATCTCAAAAAAGAATGGGAAGACAAAGGAGTGGTTTTCGAAAACATGGACACTGCGGTGCACAAATATCCTGATCTCGTGAAAAAATATTTCATGACCGACTGCATTCCCATTCATGATCACAAATTCATCATGCTCCATGCAGCAGTGTGGAGTGGCGGCACGTTCATTTATGTGCCGCCTGGCGTGCAGGTGAGCGTGCCGCTCCAAGCATACTTCCGCATGAACCAAGAAGCGGGCGGACAATTCGAGCACACACTGATCATCGTCGATAAAGGTGCGTCCGTGGATTACATCGAAGGCTGCAGCGCGCCGCGATACGCAGCGAATGCACTCCACGCCGGTTGTGTGGAGTTGCACGTCAAAGAAGAAGCGCGCATTCGCTATTCCAGCATCGAAAATTGGAGCAAAAACACCTACAACTTGAACACGAAACGCGCGGTGGTCGATCGCGGTGGAAAGGTAGAATGGTTAAACGGCAACATGGGATCGGGGACGACGATGCTGTATCCGTGCAGCGTGCTGCGCGGTGAAGGCGCGCGATCCGAATCGCTCGGCGTGGCGTTCGCTGGTCCCGGACAAAACCAGGACACTGGATCAAAAGTGATTCACGCCGCACCGAACACTACATCGGTAATTCGCGCAAAATCGATTTCAAAAGGCGGTGGTATTTCGAGCTATCGTGGACTCGTTCGCGCAACGAAAGCTGCGCGTGATTCGGTTTCAAGCGTGAATTGTGACGCGCTACTTCTTGATGCGGATGCAGTTTCAAACACGTATCCCACGATGCGCATCGACACCGATACCGTTGACGTCGCACACGAAGCGACAGTCGGTCGTATCGGTGAAGAAGAAATCTTTTATTTGATGTCGCGCGGACTGACCGAGGAGCAAGCAACAAAAATGATCGTAAACGGATTCATCGAACCGGTCGTAAAACGGTTGCCGATGGAATACGCGATCGAACTCCAAAAATTGATCGAACTGGAGATGACTGGATCAGTGGGATAAAAATATGGAAAGCATCGCCACAAAAAATCTGACCTACGGACTGCACGTCTTTTTCAACGCAAAGACGATCGGTTCTGATTTCAACGCGTTCGACGGCGCCGCACAGGCACCGACGATGATCAAAACGCCGGAGGGGATCAGTGTGACGAAAATCGATGCGGCGACATTGCAAGAAATTCTTGCTCTCGCCGATGCGCGCACGCCAGAAGTGGTCGCATGGCATAACGCACACGCAGGAAATGGCGTGGTGATTCGCGTGCCTGCAGGCCACATCTACGAAGAACCAATTCGCATCGACACCGCGCTTGCAGAAAAGCATCGCGTAGAAAATATCGTGATTTTTGCAGAACAGGGGAGTGAGGTACGGGTGATCGAACATCTTTCCTCGGCTGCGTACAGCGATACTGCAACCAGAAGCGCGGTCACAAGCATCGTCGCTGCACCTCACGCAAAAGTGACGCATATTTCTGTGCAAAATTTTGGAGAAAATGTCACTGATTTTTCGATGAAACATGCGCGAGTCGCGACCGACGCAACAGTGAACTGGGTCGAGTGTATTTTTGGTAGCGATTTCGCACAGTCGCGTGTCACCACACAACTCGACGGCGTCGGTGCATCTTCGCGGGTGATGGCGATGTGGTTTGGATCAGGAAAACAAAAATTCGATCTCCGTCACGAAGTGCGCCATCTTGCATCGCGAACGAACTCAAATATTGTCACGCGTGGTGCGCTCGACGGTCAATCAAAAACGATTTATCGCGGACTGGTACGAATCGAAAATGGCACGATCGGCTGCAGCGGTCATCAAAAAGAACACACGCTCATGCTCAGTCCAGACGCAGAGATCGACGCGATGCCCGATCTTGAAATCGCCGCGAACGATGTACGCTGCGGTCATAGCGCGGCGGCCGGGAAACTCAATCCTGAAAAACTATTCTATCTGATGTCGCGCGGATTCGAAGAATCTGAAGCACGTAAAATGTTGATCGAAGGTTTTTTTGCGCCGATCGTTGCGGATATGCGCGACGCCGGTCTTGAAGATATGGTGAATTGTTTGATCGCGAATCGGTTGTAATGCTATGTCAAAACTTTCGCTTACTACAGCAAAAATTCACCAAGATTTCCCGATGTATAGTAGTGAACATCGTGGGCATTTTGTGTATCTCGACAGCGCATCGTCATCGCAAACGCCGCGACCGGTGCTCGATGCGGTGAACGCGTATTACGAAACGTATCGCGCGAACGTCCATCGCGGCATGTATCAGGCGAGCGAAACAGCAACGAAAGAATACGAAGCCGTACGACGCATGGTCGCAGATTTTATTTTTGCAAAAGAAGACGAGATTATTTTTACGAGGGGAACGACGGAATCTTTGAACATTGTCGCGAACGGTTTCGTGGAACGCCTCGAGGCTGGAGATGAAATCGTTCTCACGGTGATGGAACATCACGCGAACCTTGTGCCGTGGCAGCAGGTGGCAAAAAAGACAGGATGCATTTTGCGATTCATTCCACTCCGCACTGACTACACGATCGACATCGACGCCGCGCGTCGACTGATCGGACCAAAAACAAAAATTCTCGCAGTGACTCTGGCTTCGAACGTGCTCGGCACGATCGTACCGGCTGCAGAACTTGCGAAACTTGCGCATGCGCACAGTGCGGTTGTCGTTGTTGACGCCGCACAAGCGATCGGACACATCCCCGTTGATGTACGAAAATTGGATTGCGATTTTCTCGCGTTTTCCGGTCACAAAATGTATGGCCCGACCGGCACCGGTGTGCTGTACGGAAAAAAATCGATGTTGCAAACACTCGATCCGTTACTTTTCGGTGGCGACATGATTCGTGAGGTGTCGTTCGAAAACGCAACATGGAACGACGTGCCGTGGAAATTTGAAGCGGGTACACCGAACATCGGTGGTGTGATCGGTCTCGGTGCAGCGGTGCGGTATGTGCAAAAGATCGGTGTGCAGGGTATCGCCGCACACGAAGCGCAGCTCACGGCGTATGCGCTACAAAAACTCACCGAAATTCCCAGTGTTACCATCATCGGGCCGAACGTTACCAAAGAACGGATCGGCGTTGTTTCGTTTGATGTTGCGGGAATGCATCCGCATGATCTCGCCACAATCCTCGATGCGGACGGCGTGTGCGTGCGTGGTGGTCATCATTGCGCAATGCCGCTCCTCCGCAGTCTCGGTCACATGAACGGCACGACACGTCTCAGTTTGAGCATCATCAACGATGAAAAAGACATCGAGGCGCTCGCTGCAGGGATCCTGAAAGCAAAAAAAATCTTTCGCATATGAACACCGATCTCGACATGTATCGCGAAAACATTCTCGATCACTACCGTGAGCCACATAATGTGGGATCACTCACCGATGCGGCAGTGCATCACAAAGAATTAAATCCTTCGTGTGGTGACACGGTGGAGATATTTATAAAGTTCGACGGCGACCGAGTGAGTGAAGTGTCGTTCATCGGACAAGGATGTGCGATCAGTCAAGCCGCAGCGTCACTGCTCACCGACCACATCAAAGGAATGTCGACTGCAGAACTCACCGCGCTCACCCAGCAAGACATTTTCGACCTTCTCGGTTTCCCTGTTGGCATGACAAGACTTCGCTGCGCACTGCTCGGACTTAAAACAGTACAGGTTGGACTGCAAAAAATATGAAATCACTCGACATCAAAAATCTCCACATCACGCGCGAAGGAAAAGAGATTGTCAAAGGTGTATCTCTCACCATTCCTGCGGGAGAAATCCACGCGCTGATGGGTCCGAACGGATCCGGAAAAAGTTCGCTTGCGAACGCGCTCGCCGGTCATCCAAAGTACACCATCACAAGCGGCAGTATTCTTGTTGATGGTGAGGAGGTGACCGCGCTGCGACCGGACGAAAAAGCAAAACGCGGATTGTTTCTTTCGATGCAATATCCACCAGAAATTCCCGGCGTCACCGTCGCGCATTTTCTGCGCATGATGACCACCGCAGCACGACAGAAACCGGTAAGCGTTGCCGAATTTCGTATCATACTCAAAGAAAAAATGGCGATGCTCAAAATCGATCCTGCATTCATGCAACGATCGTTGAACGAAGGATTTTCTGGTGGAGAGAAAAAACGGATGGAGATTCTTCAACTTGCATTGCTCGAACCGAAATATGCCGTACTCGATGAAACCGACTCCGGCCTCGATGTTGATGCATTAAAAATTGTGACGGACGGTATCAATGCCGTGCGACAAAAAGAGATGGGCATCCTGCTCATCACGCACTACGCACGCATCCTCGCGCATCTCCCCCCCAACCACGTGCACGTGCTCATCGATGGTCAGATCGTGCGCTCTGGTGGACCTGAACTCGCCGAGCAAATCGAACGCGAAGGATACGGATTCTTGAACTAAACACTCATGGAACCTCTATGGTAATCACACAAGAAATTGAAGAAGTGCTCAAAAATATCTATGACCCAGAATTGGGGATCGACCTCATCACTCTGGGGCTGATTTATGACACCGATTTTAATGAATCAGCGCAGACGTTGGTGATCAAAATGACGTTCACCACACCGCTCTGTCCGTACGGTCCGCAAATCGTCGGCGAAATAAAAACAGCGTTCCGTAAACTCGGCCTCGAAGACGTAAAAGTTGATGTGGTGTTTGATCCACCATGGGAACCGTCACTTGAAGTTCGCGCGATGCTCGGCGTATGATAGGAGAAGGACAGGCGAAGAATTTCAATATTGGAGGACGTAATGAAAGGATTTCTTGATCCCCGCGGTATTCACGTCGTCTCGCTCATGCGAGGCGATAAAATTCGCGACTGCCTCGAGCAATACGCGCAGCAAGAAGAACTCTTCGGTGCGATCGTGAGTGGCGCGAGCATCGGTGCGGTCGAAGATCCCGAACTTGCGGTGTATCGACTCGCAGAAAAAAAGTACATCTCGCGGGTATTCTCCGGCATCTATGAACTGAAGCTGGGTGGAAACATCTCTTTGAAAGATGGAAAACCGTTTCTCCATGCGCACGTAACGATCTCTGGCGAAGACTTCATCGCCTACGGCGGCCATCTAGTGGAAGGAAAAATCGGCGTGCTCGGTGACTTCTTCATCATCCCGCTCGAGCATCCGATCAGACGAGTAATGAACACCGAGGTCGGACTTCCGCGATGGGAGCCTGGACTTTAGAGCCTAAGAGCCTAGCTCAAAAAAGTATGAAAAAACTTTGGTTCAAGGCGAAAAATTACGGCTGGGGTTGGTACCCGAGCAGCTGGCAAGGCTGGCTCGTCATCGTCGCGTACACCGCAGCACTCACCACCCTTTTTCGTGACGTTGATGCACGTTCGCACTCTGGTAGCGACACCCTATACGGGATGTTCATTCCCGCAGTGGCGCTCACCGCAGCGCTTCTCGTGATCTGCTGGTGCACCGGCGAAAAACCGGAGTGGCGCTGGGGACCTCCGAAAAAATAAAGGAACCTCTGAGAAACTCTATTCCGAAGCGATCCCGCCGAGTGGCGGGATCTTTTTTATGGTATATACTTCAAAAAAGAAGTTATTATCATTATCTTATGGCGCATACCGTAACGATCTACTCAACGCCGACCTGCCCGTACTGCAAACTCGCGAAAGCGTACATGGATGAGCATCATGTGACGTACACAAATTATGATGTCGCTGCGGACGCCGATCGCGCAGATGAAATGATGAAAAAATCTGGCCAAATGGGTGTTCCGGTCATAGAAATCGACAGCAAAATCATCGTCGGATTCGATAAACCCGCGCTGAAGGAAGCTTTGGGGATCGCGTAATTTCATACCAACCCCGTCTTTGTCATTCCGACTTCTCGCTTTGTCATTCCGGCCTACGAGCCGGAATCCACATAATAAAAAAGATCAAACATGTAACGTTTGATCTTTTTTCTTTTTCTGGATTCCGGGTCACGGCCCGGAATGACAAAAAAGAGAGGCTGGGATGACAAAGGTGGTGGGTTCCAAAATGACAAAAAACTTATTGTCGATGTTTTGCAAGGTCGTACTGCGCAACAAGTCCGTTCGCCACACTCCAATCGAGATTCGTCATGAACCCATCAACATACTTTTTTCGCGCAGTCGCGTAATCAAGAAAATACGCGTGCTCGTACACATCGAGCACGAGCAGCGGGATCGCTCCCCAAATACCACCTTGATTATGAATGTCGCATACATAGTTGTGCAACTTTCCATCAGCGAGATCAAACGCGAGCACCACCCATCCACGCGCAGCGAGTCCGCACGCAGCGAAATCCGCAGCCCACTTTTCATACGAACTGAAATCCGCCGCGATCCACTCCGCAACAACACCAGACGCCGCAGTGCCGACCGGTGTCATATTGTCGAAGTATGCTTCGTGCAACTTTACGCCATTCAATGCAAATCCTTCTTCAACTTTTAATTCGCGCAGATCACTGAATGTTCCGTTCGCTTTCGCGAGATCAACGGTCGCAAGTGCCGCACGAATCTCGTTCACTTTTTTTACGTATCCCGCGTAGAGCACATCATGATGCTCGGCGAGTTGTCTCTCTGACAAACCGGGGAGTTCCTTATACTTGAGCGGTTTTATCGTGAGTTCTGCCATATATGAGGGGGGAAATAATTTATCCACAAGTCAGAAAGAACACTACAGTATATAGTTTACAAAGATCGTTACTAACCATCTCTAAAGGTATACTCTATGACGCAAAAAGTCTCGCGTATCGCGTACATGAGCCTCGCGCTCTCTGGTCTTCTTCTCGTCGGTGCAGGCTGTGCTTCGCAAACAAAATTAGGTATGCAGGCGAACACTGAAACAAAAGAAGACGGCGGTGTGGCCGATGAGGGTTCTTCTGACAAAAACGACGCGAAAGAAAAAGTCGATGCGAATGTGAACGCTTCCGCTGGAATGAAAGTGAATACTGCAAACGCCGTTTCAGGGAAGGCGGAGGTGAAGGTGGCTGCCGATGCAAGCGCAACTGCTGGTACAATAATTGGGGGAACAAAAAAAGAAAGTGCGATGAGCCCCATGGAAATAAAAATGACGGCGAAAGATTTCGCATTCATGCCTGGTGAAGTGCGCGTGAAACTTGGACAAAAAGTGCGACTGATCGTGACGAGCACCGACGTGTTGCATGGCATCGCAATCCCCGCATTCAACGTGCACGCAGATCTGCCGGTCGGCGTAGCGACAACGGTGGAGTTCACCGCCGATCAAAAAGGAAGTTTCCCATTCTTCTGCAGCGTGTTCTGCGGCAGCGGACACCGCGGAATGAAAGGGATGCTGATCGTTGAGTAGTCACCATAGAACGAGAGGGACCCTTGCCCGGTCTCTCTTTTTTTGTTAGATTCTCCTCCGGAGGAGAACGACATGGCAAAAACGTGGGAAACGATCGAGCGTCCTGGCTACTCTGGTGCGCGACGCGACGCGCGGCTGAAGGCGTGGGACGAGACGTACGGCAAAGGAAACTGGCGGATCGTTTGGAAGATCGGCGATCAGTTCGTCGACTATCTCGGCGCCCGCGCTCTCTACGAGGATGCCTACTTCGCATTCATGACGGGAACGCACCCGGAGGTGACGAGCAAGCTCGTCGCGGCTGCAAGCAACATCTACGACGACGCGCCTTCGAACGTCGACTCCGGTTTCGACTACACGAAGCAGGAGACCAACCGCACGCACATCCAGGACATCGCGATCCGTCGCGTGCTCCTGCGAGCCGGTCTGTGGTTCCGTGGGCCTGAACTGATCCAAATCCGCCATAGCGTCGGAAAGCATCCGCTCTCCATGACGCTCTCGCCGGGCAAAATCCCGTTCCATCGACCAGATCTGCTCGAGCCGGCATATGACCGGCCGAACCACGAGCGCTGGTACGATGATAGCTCGGTCGAGGATTTCTACCAGCGCAACAAG
>JAHFIV010000051.1 GCA_023246225.1 bacterium | reverse complement strand
ACTCCTGAGAGTCTCGGTGGGCTATTCTTTTTTTTCATGCTCGCAACTGCCGCCGCCGCAGAAATTTTTGATGTTGATGGGTATGATCAACCCGGCGTAGAAGAAGGGAAGCGCGTGATGTATCGATTACTAGGACGAAAAAGTAGACTCTAACATGTATGTCAGACACCCCACATTTTGTTGATACGAAGCGCTTTCCTCGAAGGTTTATAGTTTTTCTTTTTCTTTTTTTTGTAGCGGTGAGTATAGGCATCGTTTCTCTCGTGACAGAAAACGACAACCGTGGATCGTCTGCGCAATGGTATCGGCCAAATGATGTTGCTGTGCGCGTATTTTCTGGCCCGCCAGACATGCCAACGTTCGTCTGGCGAGCAGCCCCGTCGTTCGTGAAAGGTATTTATGTAAGCGCAGCGACTGCGGGATATAAAAAACGGTTTGTAGAACTTGTCGATTTGGTTGATCGCACAGAATTGAATGCGATGGTGATCGATATAAAAGACGATCGCGGCCACCTCGCGTTTATTCCGGAAAGTGACGCATTAAAACTTTCTGCAGCATCGCGTCCATCGCTCGGTACACTTCGCGAATTCACCGCACCGTTGCGAGAGAAAAATATTTATTTGATCGCCCGTCAGTTTGTGTTTCAAGATCCGGTGTACGTATCGCGTCATCCTGAACAGGCTGTGCAGAAAAAAACCGGTGGCGTATGGTCGGACAAAAAGGGGATCGTTTGGGTAGATCCCGCATCACGAGACGCGTGGGCGTATAATGCGGCGGTTGCAAAAGAAGCATACGCCGGTGGTTTTGATGAGGTGCAGTTTGATTACGTACGGTTTCCGACCGACGGTGCGATTTCCTCGATGGCATTTCCACAGTGGGATGAGAAAACACCGAAAGCACAAGTGATCAGCGATTTTTTTACGTATCTCGATGAACAACTGCACAGCGTGCACGGACTAGTGATGTCGGTCGACTTGTTTGGTCTCACGATGTGGCAACATAAGTATGATTTGAATATCGGCCAACGACTCGCAACCGCCGCGCCGCATTTCGATTATATCTCACCGATGGTGTACCCTTCGCATTATCCGCCAAATTTTGATGGATTTGCGAATCCTGCGGAGCATCCGTATGACGTGGTGTATAAAAATTTGGTGAAGGGAAAACCGGTGCTCGATGAATTGCGCGCCGCGACACCGACTGCACGCATCGCATCTTTTAGGCCATGGCTACAAGATTTTAATCTTGGGGCGAAGTACACACCAGAGATGGTGCGTGCCCAGATGAAGGCTGCGGTTGATGGCGGTGCAACAGGATGGATTCTTTGGAACGCGCGGAACGTGTACACAGAAGAAGCGTTGTCCTCTGTAGAGATCGAAAAAACATTGAAGCGGTGATAGTATATTCTTCTAGGGAACCTCTATATAGTAACCGCATAATTTTTATGAAGCGTTATTCTTTTTTTCTTATGTCGCTCGCTGTACTCACTTTTATCGGTGCCGGTTGCGCATCGAAGAACACAGAAAAAGTTGCTGTTTCCACGAAAACCACAACGGAAGAATACGGGAACGCTGATCTCAGTACACTGAAAGATGTAAAAGCAGATACGGGGTTAGTAAAAAAGATGGATACCGCAAAGCCAGCAGCGCCGAGTGCAGCCGATCAGGCAACGCCACCTGTACCGAAAGTTTTTCCTGGAATTTTGTCGGCTGCGGAGATTCACGGAAAAGTTGCACGTCTCAAAACAGACAAAGGAGAGATCGTCTTCGAATTGCTTGATAAGGAAGCACCAAAAACCGTTTCCAATTTTGTTGCGCTTGCAAATAGCAGATACTTCGACGCACTCACGTTTCATCGCGTGGTTCCTGGGTTCGTGATTCAGGGTGGTGATCCGCTCGGTAACGGCACGGGTGGTCCGGGATACAAATTTGAAGACGAACCGGTAAGGCTCGATTACAATGCGGGGATCGTTGCGATGGCAAATTCAGGACCAGATACGAACGGTAGCCAGTTCTTCATCGTTCTTGAAGATCAGCCAACGCTTCCGAAGGCGTACACAATTTTTGGTCGCGTCACGAAAGGCATGGATGTTGTTCACGCTATTCGCATGGGGGATCACATGCAGACTGTACGGATTGAGAAAAAATAATCCGAGTTGCGCGAAAATTACCTTTCATGAAATCGAATCCTCAACTCGGTCGCATACGAAAAGTAATTTTTCGTTGGTTTGCGGTTCATGGTCGAGATCTTCCATGGCGACGCACACGCGATCCGTGGGCCGTGCTCGTGTCTGAATGCATGTTGCAACAGACGCAGGTTGACCGTGTGATCCCTAAGTACCTCGACTTTCTTCGCCGGTGGCCGACTCCCGCAGCGCTCGCGCAAGCCTCACTCCGAGAAGTGCTTGCATCTTGGAGCGGTCTCGGGTACAACCGTCGAGCGAAGTACTTACACTCGGCAGCTCTTGCCATTTGTGAACGTTTCGGAGGAAAGGTGCCGATCGATGTCGCTGCACTTTCGTCTCTTCCTGGTATCGGGCGATACACCGCTGCAGCGATCGTGTCGTTCGCAGGAAATGGTGATGTCGTACTGTGGGACACGAACATTAGAAGAATTTTCATGCGTGTGTTGTATGGTGGTGAGTTCGCACGTCGACTTCCGGACGACCGTGCGCTCGAGGAAACGCTTAGGCGATTGCTTCCGCGAGGCCGCTCGCGTGATTGGCACGGGGCACTCATGGATTTTGGTTCCGCGATGTGCGTCGGTCGCGCACCCGCGTGTCACACGTGTCCACTCGCGGCGTTCTGTAAGGCAGCACCGTCGTTTCTCGGCAATGCATCGCCACGCACTGCGCTCATACGACCGCAGTCGCGCTTCGAAGGTTCTCGTCGGCAGGTGCGCGGCGCGATCGTGCGTCTGCTTGCCGCAAAAGGACCGCTTGCGGTTGCATATATCGTCGCAGCGACCGAACGACAAGATGCCGAAGAGGCGATTCTCGCCCTCGAACGCGATGGCATGGTCGTGTGTGAAGGCGACCTTGTCACGCTTCCATAATGATTTCGCGAATTACTCGGCTCGTGTTATTTTGACTGCATGAAAAATCCGAAAGTTTGGCTCCTCATCGTTATTGTTATGATCGTCGGTTTTTCTTTTGGAAGAATGACCGGTCTTTCGGCGCTCCCTGGTTTAACTACGATACATAAAGATTTTCCGCTGTTCCCCACGCCTCCAAAACCTGATGCAGCACCTGCGGTGAACACCCCGACACAAGACAACGACATCGTCATAGAAGTGCCGGTTGAGAACGCTGCTATCGCGGATGCTTTTATCGATGTCGCTGGTCGTGCAAAAAGTGCGGGTGGTCCTTTGCATGTGCGTATAAAAAATACCGCAGGAGAAGTGGTGACAGAATCTGATCTTGAAGTGAATGCGATGGACGGAAATTCTTATGGAAGATTTGGCAAGACACTTTCATTTGTCACGACTCTTTCTGGTGATGTGACGATTGAAATTTCGCGCGCTTCCGGAAACGGAGAGACGATCGTTCGTCATGTGCATGCAGGTACGTTATCGACGAGTGATGGTCTCACTGTAAAAGTGTATTTTGCACAATCGATCCCTGAAGGGAATGATTGTGGTGTCGTGTATCCTGTCGAACGAAAAATTGACAATCAATCCGCAGCTTTTCGTGCAGTGCTTGAGACGTTGCTTAAAGGACCGACCATAGAAGAAAAATCTGCGGGATATGTCACATCGATTCCAAGCGGAGTGCTACTCAAATCTGCCGTGGCGGACGGTGACGGTGTCGTGACCGCAGATTTTACGAGAACGCTCGAACGCGGTGTCACAGGCTCCTGTCGTATCTCCGCAATTCGTTCGCAAATCGACGCAACGCTGCGACAGTTTCCAGAAGTGCGCGACGTGGTGATCTCAATTAATGGAAAGACAAGTACGATACTCCAATAATATGAAAGCGACGAACGAGGGATGGGAATATCTTAAAGCGCACGATCTGGATGCTGCGACGCGCGTGTTTTCGCGTGTTGCGCAGGCAGATCCATCAGTGGTCGATGCGTGGAATGGACTTGGTGCGGTCGCGTTTGAGCGTGGCGATCTTCAGGAATCACTGGTGTGTTATCGCAAGGCGCGTGCTGCAGCGCTTGCGCGATACGGCGGTGAGTTTCCCGATCGTCTCCCTTGGGTGGAAGAGCATAAACCGGCATTGCGTGCGATTCATGGCATGGGGTTAAATTATTTTCGTCTCGAAAAATTTGCGGAAGCAGAGGAGTTGTTTGAAGCGTTGCTCCGGTTGAATCCTGCAGACAACCAGGGAGTACAGTTTCTTTTGAAAGATATCAAGAAGAAGACGAAACTGTGGCGGACACGCTCATGAATATTTTTTCCGTCACACAATTTGTTGATTTCGTGAACACTTCGTTTACTTCAGCGGTTTTTCCTGAAGGCGTCACGATAGAAGGAGAGGTCGTTGAGTATCGCGTGTCGCAAGATCGTTGGATTTGGTTCGTGCTCAAAGATGAAACCGCGGTGATTTCGTGTTTTGCAACGGTGTGGCAACTCAGAACGCCGCTTGAAGACGGCATGCGCGTTCGGGTGTTCGGTGTGCCAAAAATTTATCCGAAGAGTGGCAAGTTTTCTGTCACTGTTGAACGTGTTGAACTCGTTGGAGAAGGTGCGCTTCGTCGCGCATTCGAACTGTTAAAGAAAAAATTAGAAACAGAAGGATTGTTCTCGCTCGATCGTAAGCGAACCATTCCACGATTTCCTGAACGTGTTGGACTGATCGCCTCAAAAGAATCCGCAGCGTATACCGATTTCCTCCGCATTCTTGGGAATCGTTGGGGAGGGATGACGATCTCTCTCACGAGCGTTGCGGTGCAAGGGAAGGATGCGGTTTCTGAAATCGTCGGAGCATTTTCTTACTTTAACGCGCATCCGGAACTCGCTGACGTGCTCGTGCTCACCCGTGGTGGCGGTTCGCTTGAAGATCTTCAGGCATTTAATAGCGAGGAGGTTGCACGCGCGGTGTTTGGGTCACGTGTTCCCGTGATCGTCGGTGTCGGTCATGAGCGGGATGAATCGCTGGCGGATTATGTTGCGGATATCCGTGCGTCGACGCCGTCGAACGCCGCCGAGATGCTCACGCCCGACCGTCGAGAAGTTGTTGCGTTTATCGATGGGGGCATGCGACACGTTGACATGGCGATGCGCGCCGCACTTACAGGAAGACGAGACGCGGTCTCTGCGATCACTGCGCAGATCGAATCGTATGCGCGGCGATCGATCACCGTGTTTCTTCACCAGCTGAAAGATTTTCGTCGACATTTTGCAGTATTCAGTGAGAGACTACACGCGAAACAAGTGGCTTGCGAGGGATTTCATGTACAGCTTTTTAGCGCTGCTGCAGCGTGGAGTGATCGACTAACTCGACGTCTTGACGCAGACACGCGGTTACTCAAAACGCTCGACCCCCGTCGTCCACTTGAAAAAGGCTACGCACTTGTGACAAAAGGGGGGAGAGTGGTGAAGGATGCGGGGCAGGTGGACGTGCATGAGATGGTCGATATACAATTGTTCCGCGGCGGCTTACGAACTGAAGTGAAAGAAATTTTATAAATTTATGACAAAGATAAAACAGGACACAAGTAATTTTGGTGAAGCATACAAAGAACTCGAGGGGATCATCGCGTGGTTTGAAAATGAAGACGTCGATCTCGAGGAAGGATTAAAAAAATTTGAACGCGGACTTGCGCTCGCCAAGCAGTGCAAGGATCGATTGAAAGAGGTTGAAAATAAAGTGGTGCACATTAAAGCGAAGTTCGGTGCGCTCGATGAGGAACACACTGATGATTCTGAAGATGATCAGCGAGCGTTGTTATAAGTGTCATCCCGGCCACCAACTTTGTCATTCCGGGCCGTGGCACGTCGGTCGCGACCGACGTGCCGTGACCCGGAATCTAGAAAAATTAAAAAGACCAAACGGAAATTGTTTGGTCTTTTTATTATTTTTCTGGATTCTGACCCCGGATCCCGATCCGGGGTCAGAATGACAATAAAATGACTGGGTTCTGAATCAAGTTCAGGGTGACAATGGGCGGGCTGGGATGGCGAAGGATACATTGACTCTTTTTAAATATATCGTAGAGTGTTCTCGCACGAAGCATTGTGCGCCGTGCAAAGGAGGAGGCCATGAGCACGAAACAGAGGGTACTTGTCATCGGTGGTACACGCGGTCTCGGTCGGGCGTACGCCGCGGACCGTCTCTCTCACGGTGATGGTGTCATCGTCGTCGGTCGCAGCGTGGACTCCGCGAGTGTCGATCCGATACTCGACGGCGCCGAGTGTGTCGCTGCGGACATCGGTGATCCGTTCACACACAACGCAATTCTGGACGCAGCATTCGCTGATCCGACGCGTCTTCCGACACAGGTGATGTGGTGCGCGGGCAACTATCACCGAGGTCCTCTCGCGCAGATGTCGCTCGAAGTGATGGATCGCTTGACGTCTACCCATTTCCTCGGGCCGGCGGCGTTTCTTGGCGCGTTCCACAAGCGCATGCTCGCGCACGAAGCGAAGCAGCCGTACGATCTCGTTGTGATCGGTTCGGTGTTCGCGCACGTTCCGGGGAAGCTGCATGCGATGCTCGCAGGCCTCAAGGCTGCGAAGGTGCAGTTCGCGCGCGTGTTCTCGCACGAACTTTCGAGAGATCTCCCCGGATCGATGACGTTCATCGTGAATCCTTGGGCGATGAAGACGGATTTCTTTGCTGGTACGGACGTGAAGACCGACAAGTTCATGGAGCCAGCGTACGTGGTGGGGGTGATCAACGACAACGTTGCATCTTGTTCGCGCGAGGCGTCTCTCACAGGCAAGGGTGCCTGGCCGGTCGAGATCACACTCGATCGCGGTGAGGGCGGAACGACTAAGGTGTTGCTCGGCCCCCAGCCACCGAAGCTGTAGATCGAGACCAGAGAACTTCCGAGGAGTCCATTGAGGACTCCTTTTTTGCTCTTCCAAAGATTCGTTTTTTATGCTATACTATATCCGTTACACCTATGAACATTTCGGGCAGCCGAACTACTTTTGCGAGAATAGCCATGATAATCATGGCAAGTTTTGCGCTCGCTTTCGTCGTTCCTGCGCTCGCCGATACGTCAGCGATGACCCTCAGCATCACATTTTCCGGCGTCTTTGCTGCGATTCTTGTGACGCTTCTTTTGCAAGCAGCGAATCGACGCAAGCAATTGTTCGATGCGATGCGGACAGAACTTAACAAGCTACGTCGCCTGTATCACATTTCTAAAAATTTGAGCGTTGCGGCACCAGAACGGTATCGCAGTTGGTTTACCGACGTGCATGGATATCTCCAAGCGTACTTGATGCATTTTTCGGGCAAAGATTTTTCTGCATACGATTCTTCGAACGCAGCTTTTAGAAAGTTGAGCTACCACATCTACACCATTCCCTCAGTAGAATCCAGAAAAGAAGCGGCGTTGTTTGAGGATTTGCTCCGCACCACAGCCACGATCGCTGAATCACGTCAGCAGATTCAAGAGTTGTGGGCGAATCGTATGTCGAATTATCTTTGGACGATCGTCGCTGCACTCACGGTGGGGTATACTTTCACCGCACTGCTTGTTGTCGATGATACACTCATCTCACGTC
>JAHFIV010000050.1 GCA_023246225.1 bacterium | reverse complement strand
CTCGCACCGCAGATGATCGCGGAAGATTATCGGTAACTGAAACTCTCTCAAGAGACGCTACGTTCGGCATCGTCGCGGAATCTCAATAGCGCAGTGCGTATGCCGTTCAAAAAAAAATCACCCATTGAAAATTCTGTCGCGCACGAAAGCGAGGTTGATGCGGAGTTGCATCGTATCTACGACCCCGAGTCCGAGTCGGAAGAGCAGGATATGACGCGGCTTGATCAGGTCGATCATTCTTTTGTAAAGAAAGTTTTGGTCGGGATGATGGTATTTTTTGCGGTACTGGCTGCTATTTCTTGGGCAGGATTTTTCTTTTTTTCTCCGCAAAAAGAAAAATTTGCAGGAGAAAAAGTATCGGTGACTGTTGAGGGGCCTAGCGAGGTAAAAAGTGGTGAGGTGACGACGTACGCGGTGCACTGGAAAAACGACGAGAACGTCGCACTCGGTACCGCTAAACTCGAACTCCGACTTCCAAAAAATTTCACCGTCACAAAAACTGATCCTTCAACTGAAAACACGACGTGGCAAATCGGTTCTGTGGCGTCCGGGCATGACGGTCTCGTTACCATTCAAGGAGTTTCTCTGGCGCCGCTCGATAAAGCTATGGATCTTCAGGCGATCCTCACCTATCGTCCTGCGGATTTTAATTCAGAGTTTCAAAAAGTTGCGACACGAACTGTCACGATCAAAGACTCCGTGGTGGAGCTTGAGGTAAAAGGACCGACAAAAATTCTTCCTGGCGACAAGGTCGCCCTGACCCTTGCGTATCACAACAATTCATCGAATGATTTTAAAAATATTCACGTACGCGCGATCTGGCCGGATAATTTTATACCCGATTCTTCTACGCCGGACTCAACCGATACCACACTAAAAGAATGGGTGATCGTTGATTTACCAGGAAACGCTCGTGGAACGATCGCTGTGAACGGTTCGTTTGCATCTTCTGCTGAGGGAAAAATCGATCTCAGGGGGCAGGTCGGTTTCCTCGATCAGAGTGCGCAGTTCCAGTTGCAAAGAGAAACGGTGTTCACGACGACCGTTCTCAAGGGTGATTTAGTGACCACATTACTCTTGAACGGAAAGGCTGATGATCAACCGATACATTTCGGCGACACCCTACGCTACGCGCTCTCTTATAAAAATACCGGCAGCGTAAAGCTCGAGGATGTTTCTCTTTCTGCGGTATTTGAAACAACGCCCGCAGACAAAGTTTTACGTTGGAACGATCTCAAAGACAAGGCGGGTGGTGTACGCAAGGGCAACACGATCACGTGGACGAAACGACAGGTGCCATCGCTCGCGAACATCGATGCTGGCGAAGGCGGCACGCTCGACATTGAACTCCCAATTCTTGCGGAGCCGCTCGCAAGCAGCAAAGACGCAACGTACCAAGTAACCGCGTATCTTCAAGCCGATGTTGTGCGCATCGATGGTGACAAGGTTAACCGAAGCGCAAAAACCGCACCGGTCATTGCAAAAGTTGTGAGCGATGCGCGGCTTTCGGCACAAGCACAGTTCTTCAATAAAGATGGCATCCCTGTTGGATCTGGTCCGCTTCCACCGCAAGTGGGAAAAGAAACAACTTATCGCGTCATGTGGAAGATCGATAATTCTCTGCATGAACTTACTAGTCTCAAATTGTCGACGAAACTTTCTCCTGGAGTTGTATGGACCGGGCTTTCAAGTACGGATGCCGGCGATCTCAAATTCGATGCAGGTAATAACAAAATGATTTGGACACTCAACTGGATGCCAACGACGATTAAAACGCTCAATGTATCATTCGATATAAAACTTTCTCCAACTGATGACCAGCGGGGTGATGTACCAAATCTCATCGACTCAACAATTTTCGAAGCGGTCGACAAGGTAACGAGTGATGCGCTTTTGCTTTCACAGGCACCACTCACCACCGCACTCGTCGGTGACGATCTCGCTGCAGGGAAAGGGAAAGTGCAATAACCACGTAAAAAGCCTGCGCGCTAGCGCAGGCTTTTTACGTGGTGCACCCGCCAAGAATCGAACTTGGATCCCAAGCTTCGGAGGCTCGTATACTATCCGTTGTACTACGGATGCAGAAATCGTTTCGCGTACCGGTAGAGGCTATACCAAAACCGGTTCCCTGACAACTCCCATGCCCCAAGCATGCTCTCATGCATGCCACCAAAACCGGTCTTAAACCGAGTGACTCCTGCCCAAGGATGCGAGGCGTCATCCGACGGTGCGACACCCCAAAAATCGTAACGATGAAATCCCGCACGCTTCGCCTCACGAATCGCCGTCCAGTGCAAAAGATGCGGCGCCATAACGTTCCTATGTGCCGCAACCGATGCGCCGTGAAGATACGTCACTATATCACCGTATTCAAGAAGAATTGCTCCGGCGATCACTTTGCCCTCATACTCCGCAAACACCAACTTCATTTGCAAAGAACTGTCACCCCTTTTCCGCGAAAACGCGGAAAACATTTTCGTATAATGTTCTTGCGTATGTGTGTGGAACTTATCGCGAGCAGCGGTCTCACTCAGCATGCGCCAAAAAAGATCGATATCATTCCCCTCTTTTACGATCACCCCGTGACGCTCCGCAACACGAATGTTGTACCGCGTCTTCGGATGCATCGCCGAAAGCAACACTTCTTCATTTTTTGTAAGATCCACAACGATTGTGTCTGCCGGTTGTACGGATTTCACCGGAACAAATTCCCACTGCGACAAATCTGTAGAAGAAATCGGACTTTGATCACTCGTGTACGGCCACTCAACTCGCACAAACACCGCGCCGTCAGCGATAAGTTTGGTTCGAAGTTCACGCATCACGATTTCGATCGCGCTTTTTGATTGAAGGTTCATGATCGGTCCGCGCGGAATGTACGCATACTGCAGACCAAAAGGAAGCGGGTGCATAATCACCACACATTGCGCGTGTACACCACCCTGCTCTGGAGAATCGATCTCCAATCGATATACTTTACGACCGAGCGTTTCCTGAAATATTGACCATTCCCACGATTGCAAAAAACCGCCTCCGTGCGCGAGCATGAAGGCGTCCCACTGTACTTCATTCGTAGCGATACTTATGATCATTCTTACATCGTTACCTCGCAAGCTGTCGAAGTGCGGACTTGAGTCGTTCCTCAACCGGCGCATCTGCGTTCACTGACGATGTTGCGGCACGTGCGCGTTCACGATCATATCCGAGATTCACGAGCGCGGCGACAACCTCTTCTCCTTCGCCGCCCGCGTCTGCGCCGACAAGTTTTCCTCGTAACTCAAGAACGATTTTCTGCGCAGTTTTTCTCCCGATACCTGGCACACGCGTGAGCCACGCAACATCCGCCTTTTCAATATTCGTTTCAATTTCTTTCGCCGATCCAAGCGAGAGCATGTTCAACGCCATCTTTGGACCGACACCAGAAATCGCAAGCAACCGTTCAAAAAGACGATGCTCGTCGCGTCCGGTGAATCCATACAGATCTCTCGCATCTTCTCGAATGTGCTCGTGAATCCATACGTTCGCTGCCGCATCGATCCTGAGCGCAGAAAGACCGGCCGGGTTCATGTGCACCTGGTAGCCGACGCCCTGCACTTCAATCACTGCAGAATGCGTATCTTTATGTGCGACCGTTCCTCTAAGAGTGATAATCATGACTTTAGTCTACACCTTCTTGATACCGACCCAAATTTTTTGCCCATCGACGTCTACTTCAACATCACCCTCAACACGACCGGCCTCCAAGGCACCGGCTTTTACATCTCGAAGAATTCCTTCGCCAAATTCAGCGAGTGTTATGCGCCAAAAATCGCTATCTGTAGAATGCGCCACCACAATCCGATCCTGAATAGTAAGACCGGCATTTTTTCGCATCTCGTTAATCGTACGCACGAGTTCACGCGTCGCGCCCATGCGTCGGAGTTCTGGCGTGATCACTGTATCGAGTATAACTTCAAGTTTTTCACCAACGACCGTCTCGATAGCAAGAACATTCAATTCTTCTTTAAGAATCTCGTTCATCCACACCTCATTTTTTTCTGAGGCGGTCACGGCCGCAGAGGCGAGTGCTTGGCGCACAGGAATCCCCGCGATCGCACGCTGTTCGAGACCGAGCGAAGAAAGTGCGCGAACGATTTTCATTTTCATGCGAAGTGTTTCATCGTCAGCGTGAACGACCGGCCACGTGTCCAAATGTACCGACTCAGCGCCACCAACTTCCGCATGCAACGCCTCTGCAAGAAACGGCGTGAACGGCGCCATCAATTTTGCGAGTAGCGCGAGCACATACCCCAGCGTTGCGATCGACTCCACTTTTTCTTCTGATGCTCCTGACTTGAAACGATCACGACTTCGGCGCACATACCACGTCGAAAGATCGTTTACAAACATGCTGAACTCGCGACAAGCATCGACCACGTCATATGCTTCCATATGCTTCGTCACTTGTGCGGAAAGTCGCGCAAGTTCTGCAAGAATCCAACGGTCGAGTTCATTCTTTGGGGTCGGAAGGTCGGTAACCACGCGCGGCATGTCGCCGGCGTACATTTTGTAATACGTAAGAACGTTCCAAAGAATCAGAAATACTTTTTTCGTCACCTCATCAACTGCGCGTTCATCAAAACGCTTTGGATCACCCGGTTGATTCACGGTGAAAAAATAATACCGAATGACATCCGCACCATATTTATCGATCGCAATAAACGGATCAACAACATTGCCTTTTGATTTCGACATTTTCTGACCCTTTGCATCCAGCACGTGCCCGAGACAAATAACATTCTTGTACGGCGGCGTGTTCTTGCCGAGCAGCGTTGAAACCGCGAGCAAAGTATAAAACCAACCGCGCGTCTGATCGATCGCCTCAGAAATATAGTCCGCAGGAAAATTGGCGCCACTATCGATGCGTGCGGCATTTTCAAACGGATAATGCCACTGCGCAAACGGCATCGCGCCAGAATCAAACCACACATCGATAACATCGGTCACTCGACGCATGTCACCGCCGCATTTTGCACATGCCAAAATAACGTCGTCGATGTACGGTCGATGCACGTCGATTTCACCAAGTTCATCGTAAGGCAAATTCCGTGGAGCCTCGCGCTCAAAAAACTCACCAACGCCATTATAATGCGGCCATGCGTTGATCTCTTCATGACTCATTCCTTTAAAAACGGTCTGCATCATCCAAAGCACGTCTCCGTGACTCACCACGACAATTTTCTTGCCCGAATATTTCGTTTCAAGTTCCTTCATGAAAGCAACGACGCGGCGTCGTACATCGTTCAAACTCTCACCACCTTCTGGCGTATCAGTAAAACGATTTGCGTGATCCGCAAATTCTTCGTGAAATTTTTTCACTGGTTTTCCATTGAAAACACCGACGTTCAGTTCGTGCAAACGTTCATCAAAAATAATTTCTCTGCCCGTTTCTTTTGCGATAATTTCTGCAGTTTCACGAGTGCGCTGAATATCAGAGGCGAATATCATGTCAACGCCTTTTTCTTTCAACTTTTTTGCGGATGCAAGCACCTCCGCACGACCCGTCTCGGTGAGATGGATCTCTTGGAGCTCCGGCCAACAACTAATTATTTCCGCGACATTGGAATCTGACTCGCCGTGTCGCTGAAAAAAATACGTATTTCTTGGACGCGCATGCGCATCGAGTTCATCAAACGAGCCGATGCACGTTCGTTCGCCACATGAACACACCCACACCGGCAGCGGTGTCCCCCAGTAGCGCTCGCGCGACAACGACCAATCTTTCACTTCGCGAAGCCACTCGCCAAAACGCCCTTCTTTTATGTGCTCCGGCACCCAATGCACCGCAGCGTTGCGCTTCTGCAACTCCTCGCGCAGTTCGGACATGCGAATATACCAAGAGGTTTTCGCGTAGTACAAAAGCGGCGTGCTGCAGCGCCAACAAAACGGATACGAGTGCACGTACGTTTCGCTCTTATACAATAATCCGCGCGATGTGAGATCTGCCTTCACCTCATCATCCGCTTTCTTAAAAAACTTTCCCTTCCCCGGAACGTCGGCGGTCACCATTCCTGTATTATCAACGGTGAGCAGCGTAGGAAGTGCTGCGTCTTTTCCAAGACGAGCGTCATCTTCGCCGAACGCTGGGGCGATATGCACGATGCCCGTCCCGTCACCGGTCGATACAAAGTCCGCCGCGTAAACTTTATATGCATTCGCTTTGTGCTCGTCGGTATCTGAGAGTGTTGTATATAAGGAAGCGTATGACACGCCGACATAGTCACTCCCCGCTTTCTCCGCCACCACTTCGTATGCACCTTCGAGCTTCGAGAGTAACGCCTTTGCGAGAATGAGCGTCTCCCCAGAATTTTTCATCACCACCTCGACATACGAAATATCCGCTCCCACCGCCAAAGCGACGTTCCCTGGCAGAGTCCACGGCGTCGTCGTCCACACCAAAAAAAATGTGTTCTCGCGCCCCGCAACTGTAAATTTCACATACACCGACGGGTCTTCGGTGTCTTTGTATCCCTGCGCGAGTTCGTGCGAAGAAAGCGACGTGACACATCGCGGGCAATGCGGGGTCACGCGGTAGCCCTGATACAACAACCCTTTTTTATTTATCTCAGAAAGCGTCCACCATACTGATTCCACATACTCATTCTTATACGTAACGTACGGATCGTTCATGTCTACCCAGAACGCGACGCGACGCGTACTTTTTTGCCACAGATCGAGATACTTCCACACCGATTTTTTGCACTCGGCATTAAACTTTGCGATGCCGTACTGTTCGATGTCTTGTTTTTTTGTAAAACCGAGTTGCTTTTCTACTTCAAGTTCCACCGGAAGACCGTGCGTGTCCCAACCTGCTTTGCGATCGATGCGAAACCCTTGCATCGTTTTAAAACGCAAAATCACATCTTTAAACGCGCGCGTTAAAAGATGGTGAATCCCCGGCTTTCCATTTGCTGTCGGCGGCCCTTCAAAAAAAACAAACCGCGGACGTGCTGCGTCCTGATTCCGTGCGAGGATCTTCTCAAACACCTCATGCTCCTCCCATTTCTTGAGCTGCTCTTCCTCAATCGTCGGTAAATGAAATTTAGCCATAACACAGTGTAATTTACCGGCTTAATGAAGTTCTTTCAAGTCATAATAAAAGAGGACCGGTCGATGACCGGCCCTCTCTCGAGAACGTTACTTCTTTGGGATTGCGCAGCCCTTGTACCAGGCTCCGCAACACACGGTGACGTCTACGTCATTGCCCGCGGCGTCCTTTGCCTTCATGTCGAAGGCAAGGTCGTCGGCCGCGCTGCACCCGTGTCGAGACGCGAGAACGTTGTATCGCGTGACCACCTTCGCCTCGGTGAAACCGGCAGCGATCGCGGCCTTGGTCGCATCTCCGTCGTCGACGAACTTTCGACTTGAGAGGATGACGACCACCACGATACCGACCGTGACGACACCGAGAGCGATGAGCGCCTCGATGATGGTGAATCCGCGCCGCATGACGCTAGCCGACCTGGCGCAACTCGGGCGCCGGAGCAGCGACGACGTTGTCGCGGAAATAGCACCAGCGTGGGTAATCGACCTGAAGGCAGCCGTCCAAAGCCAGCTCCATGGTGCATCCGATGCGCTGGAGCTTGACGATGAAAGCCTTCCCAACTTCGCCGTCCTGAAAATCGGTGCCGAGGAGACGGAGCTCCTGGAGCT
>JAHFIV010000006.1:32327-36391 GCA_023246225.1 bacterium | reverse complement strand
TCCGCTGGTCTCGCTTCTGTAGTGTTGTTCGCTTCATATACGCAAGAACTTGAAAAACTGGGCAACGAATTTACTTTTTCGCTTTCTGAACCAAAAGTGCTAATCGGATTATTCCTTGGTGGCGTGCTGACGTATTTGTTCAGTGCGATCGCGATGGAGGCGGTCGGCCGTGCGGCGGGCAAGGTTGTCGATGAGGTCCGCCGCCAATTCAAAGAGATCCCAGGAATCATGGAAGGAACGGGCAAACCCGACTACGCGAAGTGCGTCGACATCGTGACCAAAGCAGCGATCAGTGAGATGACGGTCCCCGCGCTTTTGCCGGTCGTCTCCCCGGTTCTGGTCGGTCTCGTCTTCAAGAATATTCTCGGCCCCGAGGCGCTCGGCGGCATGCTCGTCGGCGCGATCGTTACCGGCATTTTCATGGCGGTCTCGATGACAACCGGCGGCGCCGCATGGGACAACGCAAAGAAATACATCGAGACAGGCGTCTACGGTGGGAAAAAATCGTTCGCGCATCAAGCGGCGGTCACCGGCGACACCGTCGGCGATCCGTACAAAGACACTGCAGGACCAGCGATTAACCCGATGATCAAAATCCTGAACATCGTCGCGCTGCTCGTCGTCATGCTGATGGCGTAACTCGCAAAAAAACCGGTCCGATGTACATCGGACCGGTTTTTTTAATGAAGGTTTTGACGGTTGACAAAACGCTGCGTTTTTGCCACGATCTTCTCCAAGGAGAAGATACCATGAAAATCGCGAACGACGGTGTGCTCAGCACGATCATCTCATTGCTCCCTCATTTCGTGATCGCGGGGAGGCTCGCGTGCCGCGTGCAGGATGACATCATTGCAAGCGGCAACCGCAACATCGACACAAAGCCGGGCGATCGCTTCACCGAAGCGCTCACCGACGCCGACATCATCGTCGAGACACATCTCGGCACAGTGATCCTCGCGAACATCGAGGACGCCACGTTCTACGGCGAAGAGCACGAGCGCGACCGCGTATCGAACTACTTCCCGAAGAGCGCACCTTATCTCATCACCCTCGATCCGATCGACGGGACGCGGTACTTCGAGGACGGCCTTCCAATCTTCAGTATCATCCTCACCATCTGCACCGAAAACCGCATCGTCGGATCGGTGGTGTACGTGCCGCGCAAGGAAACGTTCTACATCGCCGCGGAAAAAAGCGGCGCGTTCACCACAACCGCGGCAGATGTGGCAAGACGCGACTGGCTCACGCCGTACACGGCACCAAGCCGTGCTCCCGTGGTCGTCATCTACAAGAACGATCTGCACCTGGAGCCACCGCTCAGAGCCGAGGGATTCGACGTCGTGAATCAGCACCGCGACTACGACGGTAGCCTCACCTGGCGCCGCACAAACCTCGGGCTATTCACCGGCGAAGTCGTCGGAAAGATCATCTCAAATGCGCAGCTGATCGACGCTGCGGCGATGGCCTACATCATCGGCCAAGCGGGCGGCGCGACAAGCAGCACGGCGTTCGACCCGGAAACGAAACGCGTTCCCGGCTATCTCGTTGTCGGTGTGACCCCCGGGATCTACAAAAAACTCGCACAAATCGTCGAATAACGTCTCTGGCCGCCTTAACCAGGCGGTCTTCTTTTTTGCTCGAGGGAGTTTGACACGGGTGGGTTTTCACGCTAATGTCGGAAGTCAGTTAGCTTAAAAGCATTATGTCTCATACCATAAAAAAACTTCCCAAAGGAATGGTCGAAATTAGCGTTGAGGTACCGCTCGAGGAACTCAAAACCGACCTCGAAAACGCCGCGAAACATCTTTCCGAAGAAAAACCGATCAAAGGTTTTCGCCCCGGCAAGGCTTCCTACGACGTCGTAAAAAGTCATTTTGGAGAGATGGCGATCTACCAGCACGCGCTCGAGGATGTGGTCCGCCGCACCTACGTGCAGGCGGTGCTTGGTGAGCATCTCCACAGCTACGGCCAGCCGGAGATCAGTGTCACAAAACTCGCGCCAGGAAACGCGATCAGTTTTACTGCAAAAGTTGCAGTGATCCCACACGTGGAATCACTCCCTGATTTTCGAAAAATAAAAGTCGAAGCAAATCCTCCAAAAACTGAAGATAAACAAATAGAGGAAGCGCTCACCGAACTTCGCAAGATGCGCACAAAAGAAGTTCGCGCGGCGCGCGAGGTTCGCACAAACGACAAAGTTGTGGTTGATATGGACCTCTCACAGGGCGGCGTCGCTCTCGACGGCGGCCAAACGCGCGGACACGGCATCTACCTCGACGAAGACTACTACATTCCTGGAGTGAAGGAGCAGATCCTTGGTTTGAAAGAAGGTGATAAAAAATCGTTCACCCTCGCCTTTCCCAAAGAACACTACCAAAAAAATCTTGCAGGAAAAGACGTGGATTTCGCAGTAACGATCAAAGAAATTTACGAACTGCAGCACCCTGATGTGGACGACGAGTTTGCAAAACAGCTCGGCCAAGAAAGTCTTGCGAGTCTCCGCACGACTCTTCGTAAGAATATGGAGGAAGACGCGGCGACAAAAGAACGTCAGCGCGCAGAGCTAGAGTTGCTTGAAAAGCTCACTGAGAAATCCAAGTTCGGCGACATACCTGACGCGGTGCTGAATGACGAGATCGAACGGATGCTCGGTGAACTCAAAGATGGGCTCGCGAGTCGAAGCGTCGAATTCGTGGACTACCTGAAAAACATCGGCAAGACCATAGATCAGTTAAAATTGGAGTTCTCCGTGCAAGCAACGAAGCGAGTAAAAACAGCGATTCTTATTCGTGAAATCGCTGAGCAAGAAAAAATTGAGACGACCGACGCGGAGTTGCTTGAAGAGGTAGAAAAACTGATGAATCAATATAAGGACAGCGCAGAGATGCAGGCGCAAATTCGCGAGGAAGAATATCAGGATTATCTACGAACGACGCTACGAAATCGCAAGGTGATCGCACTGCTTCGGGAGTCGATTGTGGAAAAGAAATAATAATGGAGCCTCCGAACAACTATATTCCGAAGCGGAAAACGAGATATTTTTTCTGTCCGCCTCGATGACGCGCCACAGGCGATGCAGAGCATCGTCGAGGACGCGGCGTCGAGGTTGGCCAGAGAAAATAGCCGCTTCCCGCCGGAAGAGAGTTTTTTGGAGGCTCCCAAAATGGTAAGGTGGTGAAGCTGGTGCTTCGCCATTTTTCTTATGCACGAATTTTTTTCTCTATGCTCATAGGTGCTCACGTTTCCGCTGCAGGAGGACTTCATAATGCTCCTCTCAACGCTGCTGCTCTCGGGCTCGAGTGTTTTCAGTTCTTCTCTCGCCCTCCACAGGGTGGCCGGATCGGACCCATCACTAAAGAGGCTGCCAATTTATTTCGCGATACTTGTGATCAACATGAGTTCGAGCGCTGCTATGTTCACGCACCATACGTAATCAATCTTGCGTCTGCGGAGGAACGTATTCGAAAATCAACGATCGAGATCGTTCGTGGAGAAATCGACCGCGCGAGTATTCTTGGTGCCGCTGCAGTGATGTTCCACCCAGGCAGCGCAAGTGGTGTTGGCGAGGAAAAAGGAATCGCGCTCGTTATAAAAGGAATGCGACAAATTTTGAAAGGTTACAAAGGCTCCGCGCGATTGCTCGTTGAAATTTCTGCGGGCGCCGGCATGGTGATCGGCGATCAGTTCGAGGAGGTTCGTGACATTCTTGCGGGTGTTGGCGACGAACGCGTCGGCGTGTGCTTCGACACCGCGCACGCGTTCGCTTCGGGGTACGATCTCCGAAATGACGCCGCTGTTGCCGCCACAATGAAAAAATTCAACAGCACCATCGGTCTCAAGTATTTGGAGATGTCGCACTGTAACGACTCAAAGGTTGATCTCGGCGAAAAACGAGACCGGCACGAGCATCTCGGGAAGGGATTTATCGGAAAAGAAGGTTTCCGTGCGATTGTGAAGTCAAAAGTATTCTCAAAAGTGAACCTGATTCTTGAAACAGATCCGGAGGGAGTTGCGGCAGACATCGCGATACTCAAGCGGCTGCGCGGGTAAACGTATGCGGCAGT
>JAHFIV010000006.1:21826-32278 GCA_023246225.1 bacterium | reverse complement strand
GGGCGCAAGGGTGCGTGAAGTTACGATAAGTACGGGTGGTACCATTACGGTTAAAACGACAGCCGCACCAGAAAAAGGTAAGGCAAACAAAGATGTTGTGGATATGCTCGCTGAGCATTTTAAGGTCCCAAAATCGCAGGTCATCCTCCTAAAAGGCGCCGCCTCAAAACAAAAAATATTCAAAATAACAGCTTAACTAGGCTGTTATTTTTTATTTGGTACTGGGTCATTGCCGCCCGCACTCCAGGGCGTACAGCGCCAAAGTCGCGCGTTCGCCATCAGTAGCCCACGAGTTATCCCATGCTTATCCACAGCTTCAAGCGCATACTCTGAACAGGTGGGGGTAAATTTACACACCCCATAAGGGAACAAGAAGCGGAGGGGTCCATGATCAGGCGAAACCGAGGCTTGATAAAAGAGGATGGTGGCCCGCACCGTTCTTTTTGGTAAACCGAGGAAGAATTTTACCAGCTCTTGGGGCATGGGCTATGTCTTTTCAGGAGAAATCAGGCCAGATTTTATGAGCAGCTGAAGGACCACCATTTTAACATCCTCAAATTCGAATTTCGCTGCTTCTGGACGGGCCATAAAAGCGATATCCACATCCTGTGGACGAAAACGTGAAATGTGTGGACGAATAATCTCTCGCATTCTCCGTTTCAAAAGATTCCGTACCACGGCACGTTTTGAAACTTTTGTGCTCACCACAAAACCTACGCGGGGTTTGCCATACTTATTCAGCGTCACTCGCATACCGATTCCGCGCGCATGAAAAGATCGGCCTTTTGAAAATAGCCGTGTGAAATCTTTTTCTGCGGTCAGTCGCTGATTTTTTTTAAGCATAGTGGAACAAAAGAAGCCCCGGTGGGGGCTTTTCTGGGCAAGGCTCTTTAAACAGTCAGTCGTTTTCTGCCTTTTGCCATGCGGCGTTTCAGAACGGTTCGCCCCGAGTTCCTTCGCATGCGCGAGAGGAAACCGTGCACCTTCTTTCGGCGCTTGACTTTCGGTTGATAGGTCCTTTTTGTCGACATAGTGCAAAGATTATTACGAAACTCATCATGGCACAATGTGCACGAATACGCAAGTCCTTCGGGGTAACGGTCCCTACATCTAGTGGTTAGAAAATGTTTCTACCACATCATGTAGTGTATTTTAAAAATTTTCTTTGTGTAATTTGTGGCGTCGTCGGGTGTCTTGCGCTTTTAGAGAAAAATATCCACAATTCATACACATGATGTTCACAGTTTAGATGCTTTGCAAATATCCCCAGGCATCTTAAACTGTTCATCAGTCATCCAAAAAATTTTAGTGCGATGACAGTGAGAAGCTGAGCGTCTTATGAACACCCATGAACTTTGGCAAGCGGTCCTCGGAGAATTAGAGCTCACGCTCAGCAAAGCGAACTTTACGACGTGGTTTAAAAATACTTCGATAGCGAGTTTTGAAAGTGACCGTGTGGTGATCAGTGTCCCTAACACCTTCACTAAAGCATGGCTTGAAAAAAAATATAATGCAGCGATTCTTAAGTCGCTGCAGACTCTGAACGGCAACGCTTCGCTTCGGCACATCGTTTATAAGGTTGATGTGCGCCCGCAAATGAAAATGCCTGCGCAGGAATCATTTCAAGTTGCGACGCTCGGCGCAGAGACACAAACGATCACTCGCGAAGATTCTCTTGTTTCAGCAAAAAAAATGATGGTTGGGGACACGATGATGCTCAACCCGAAATACACCTTTGAAACCTTCATTGTCGGCAAAGGTAACGAGCTCGCACATGCTGCCGCCATCGCTGTAGCACAGAATCCTGGCACAAAATACAATCCTCTTTTTATCTATGGCGGTGTAGGGCTCGGAAAAACTCACCTCGCACAGGCGATCGGCAATGAGGTGGTCCGACGGACGCCTTCTTCAAAGATTTTGTATGTCACCTGTGAAAAATTCATCAATGAGTTCATTCAGGCAGTAAAACAGAACCGTGGAAAAGAATTTAAAGATACCTATCGCAACGTTGACCTCCTCCTTATCGACGATATTCAGTTCCTGACAGGCAGGGACGGCACCCAGGAGGAATTTTTTCACACCTTCAACACCCTTCATCAAAACAATAAACAGGTTGTCCTCACCTCTGACCGCCCCCCGCAGCAGATTCCTGCACTGGAACATCGCCTTATTTCGCGTTTTCAGATGGGAATGACGGCAGATATCTCGAGCCCGGACTTCGAAACAAGGATCGCTATCCTTGAAACCAAGTGTAAGGAACGAAACTATGAGCTTGAACCGGAGATAGTTCGCCATATTGCAACTGTTGTGCAATCAAATGTCCGCGAACTCGAAGGCGCTCTGAACAAAATCATTGCTTATCACCAGTTTAAGAACACCAAACCATCTCTCGAGGGTGCAAAGTCGCTTCTTTCAAGCTTTAGCCCCAGCCAAAGCAAGAAAAACGTCTCCGCAAAACAAATCATTAACACTGTATCGAGCTATTTCGACGTCTCTATCGCCGACATGCTCGGAAAATGTCGAGAAAAACGCCTCGCGTTCCCCCGTCAGATCATCATGTTCTTGATGCGCGAAGAAATGCAGTCCTCTTATCCCTCAATCGGCCACGAGCTCGGTGGTAGAGACCACACGACAGCGATGCATGCGTACTCCAAAATCAGACGTGATGCGGAGGTTAATCCAAAACTTCGCCAGGATCTCGATCTGATTAAACAACGTCTGTATAGCGCGTAATCCTGTGGTCATCCTGTGAGCATCCTCGGGATGACCAGGGAGTAGTTCGTGGACAATATGTGGTAAAAACGACCGTTTTTCAAAAAACGTCTTTTTCTTCCACCTCCATTCCCAAGTATTCCACGATTCTTCCCCACCGTTCTTTCACCTATTTTTTCTTAATGGTTAGCAAAATTTTTTAACTTATCCCCGCTATCCACAGACCTACCGTCACCACTGTATATATATTTATCGATTAACTGTTGTAACGATACGAAGATGAAATTCTCGTGTACACAAGAAAATCTGAACCAGGGACTTTCAATAGTGAGTCACATCGCGAGTAAAAATATTAATCTTCCTATTCTTGGAAACGTTTTAATCAAAGGTGATGCAAACGTTCTTCGGTTTATGTCGACAAATCTCGAAATTGCTATTAAATGTGCAGTTCGAGGAAAGTTGGAAGAGCAGGGTGAATTTACTGTGCCATCTAAACTGTTTTCGGATTATGTCTCTCTTCTTCCTAAGGATCGCGTTGATGTAGATCTTACCGACAACACCCTCTCTGTGGCTTGTGGCACGTACCAGACTCGTTTAAACGGCATGCCAGCCTCAGAATTCCCACTGATCCCCTCCCTTGAAAGCCAACAAAAGTTTGTTGTAAAAGTTACTGATCTTCGACGAGCAATCGGACAAGTACTTTTTGCAGTTGCTCCGAACGAGTCGAGACCAGAAATTAGCGGTGTATTGTTTAAATTTGTACCAAAAGATAATGGAGTTGAGCTTATTCTTGCCGCAACAGACAGCTATCGTCTCGCCGAAAAAACGATAAAAACAGGCGTAGGAAGCAGTCAGATCTCTGATACGGTATTCGTTATTGTTCCTTCTCGAACAGTCGCCGAACTTATTCGAATTCTTGGCGTTTTTAAAGACTCTGTTGATACTCCAGATGTACTTGAGGTACACATCGGAGAAAATCAAATTCTTTTTTCTTATAACGACGTAGAACTTATTTCCCGCACTATTGAAGGGAAGTATCCTGATTATCGACAACTTATCCCCGATCGATTTGAAACAGAAATTTCTTTAGGAAAAGAAGAACTTTCAAGAGCGGTCAAAACATCGAGTTTGTTTTCTCGAACAGGACTAAATGATATCCATATTACCTTTTCACCACCTTCAGGAGTTACTTTGAATGCAGTAAATACACAGACAGGTGAACATTCGGTGGTGTTAGAAGGAAAAGTGACAGGAAAAGAAAACGCGGTAACGGTGAACTTCAAATATTTCCTTGATGGAGTGAATAATGTGGATTCAGAAGATGTTATTGTGCAGTTGATTGACGGTATGAGCCCGTGTCTTATTCGTCCAAAGGATGGAGATTCGGTGAGTAGTGACTATCTTTATATCGTGATGCCTATCCGGCAGTAGTTATTTCACTTCTGTTATTTGAGCTCATCTCTTTCATTCAGATCTCTCTAATCTGTATCCCGTAGTACTACGGGATGACAAAGGGTCTGGTTTCCGGCTCAGAGGCCGGAATGACAGAGATGAGGCTGGGATGACAATGTAAATAGACCTCTACTGCACATGTACCGCAACACTATCCTGTAATACATCCCCGCTTAAAAGAGTGAGCTCTGCGGTGAGTAAATAGTTTCCTGACGGTGGTGCGTTTTTCCAGGCGATAGATATGTTAGGTAATGGTGGATTTTCAACAGTATTTATCACCGTACTCTCTCCACCGGTTTGTGGTGAAAATACGAATCGAATTTTTTTAGTATTTTTTGGATCATCTACTGCAAGATTTATAGAGAACGGAAATTGCGACTGGGAAAGTATTTGGGTATTTAATGGCGACTTCCATTGAATAGTAGATGGTCCTGACGGAGCAATAAAATTTATAGTGACAGTACTTTCATTTCGATTTCCTACATCATCGTATGCGGTTGCAGTGAATATATGAAAACCTTTATAGATATGATTCGGAATGTTTATTAGGCTATCATACGGTGCGAAAACTGAAGAAGTGAGCAATTCGCCATCGATTGCATATTCGACTTTTGCAACACCACGTTGCGCAAAGACACTGACTAATGGTTTAAAAACACGCTCAGTAACAGTGTCGTTACTTGTAGGATAAAGCAATGAAATTGTTGGTTTGTTTTCGATGGTATGCACGTCATCTTTTTCTGTAGGCGGAGGATTATTTGTGATGATGACGTTTTGTTTGAGAATCCAATCAGAGAGGGATTGCTCCCACTTCATATACTGTGGATCATTTTCTGGATGTTCAGGTGCCGGACCACGAGGAGTATCTTTATCAACAAAAAATAAAATAGAGTGAGTAACACCAAACCCGCGCTCTTCAACATATTCCGGAGGCGTAAGTTCAGTCGCGAGTTTTCCACTAACTTTGTCTATTTTTACCATTAACTGACCATTTTTTTGGCCATCAAGAACTGTTTTTCCGGTGACGACAGGTTGCGGTGGGGTAAATGTTTCTACAGCTGTACCGGCGAGCGCCTTGCTCATGAATGTATTCCAAATCGGTGCGGCAATTTTGCTTCCATCCGCACCTTTTTTCATTGTTTTACCTGTGGAGTCGCCGACCCACACACCCGCAACAAGCGATGGGGTATAACCGACAGTCCACGCATCTTTGTAATCGTTTGTTGTTCCTGTTTTTGCAGCGACAGGACGATCAGCGAGAGTGAGATAATTTTTTTCGCCAAAAATATACGCGCGGGCGGCGTTGTCGGAGAGAATATCATTAATTTGTCTGGCAATTTCAGGATCAAAAACTTTTTTTCCTTCCGTTGGTTTTGTTTCATCTTTAAGAATTTTTCCTGTGGAGTCCTCAACGCGAAGGATTGCTTTTGTTGGATGAATCACACCTTCTTGAGCAAAAGCAGAAAAGGCAGCAACATGTTCGAGTGGACGCACTTCTGCGCCACCGAGCACGAGCGATAATCCAAAACGACTTTTGTCTGCAAAAGTTGTGTATCCCACACGCTCGGCAAAATTTTGAAAGATATTAAGACCGGTGAGATACAAAACTTTAACTGCGGGGATATTGAGGGAGCCCGCGAGCGCCTCCTTGAGTGTGACGAACCCACGCTCCTTGCTATCGTAGTCGCTCGGGGAATACGGCTTTGAGGTTGTGCTAAAGTCAGTCTTAATATCCTCAACTACTGTCGAGGGCGTGTAGCCCTTCTCAAACGCAGCAGCGTACACCATCGGCTTGATCGAAGAACCCGGCTGAAGTAACCCGAGGACAGCGTTATATTTTCCGTTGATCGTATCATCGAAATAATCCGCGGAACCGACCATTGCGAGCACCTCCCCCGTTTTTGGGTCTATTGCAGTCATCGCTGCGTTATTTGCATTCCATTTTTGGATCTGCGGAACATTGGCAGTGATAGCTTCTTCCGCAATTTTTTGTTTACCAACATCGAGGGTGGTGATCACCTTAAGACCACCTTGCTCAACCGCTTGATCACCAAGCTCTTCAGCAAGGAGTTCTTTTACATAAAAAACAAAATGCGGCGCGATAATCGATTCCTTTTTTTGTAACACACGCGAGAGCACATCATCTTTTTTTGCTGCGTCTGCTTCCTCTTTACTTATCGTGCCGGTTTCCGCCATCGCATTAAGAATATAATGTTGGCGGACAACGAGTGCGTCGCGATGGTTTCCGTACGGTGAGTAATACGTCGGTCCTTTTGGCAACGCGGCGAGCAGCGCAGCCTCAGAGAGTGTTAAATTTTTTGCGGATTTTGCAAAAAAAGTTTGCGACGCTGATTCGATGCCATACGCAACAGACCCGTTGATCCTTAGTAAACACTCGCTCAATTTCAATCGACAAAATAATCTCTTTCAGTTTTCTTGTGAACGTTTGATCGTCACTGAGGATCGATTTTTTTACGAACTGTTGGGTAATCGTTGATCCGCCCTGCAGTTTTGATCCAGGATGGGTGATATCACGAAGTAGAGCACGAAGAATTCCTCGAGGATCAAACCCTTGATGTTGATAGAAATCTTTATCTTCCGCAGCGATCGTTGCTTTTTTGAGATAGTCAGATATTTGATCGAGGTTCACAACAGTTCTTTTTTGTGCGCCGTGTACTTCGTAGAGAACAATTTTTCCAGTGCGATCAAAAATACGCGTAGTTTGTGGAACGTTGCGTTCGTTAATATTGTTTGGATCAGGAAGGTCTCTCGCTGCCCAGGCAAACAGAGAGATAGCTGCTATTGATCCCGCAAGAACGCCCGAAATAATGATTGTGCCGCCATACTGGCGTAGATTTTTTTTAAGTCGCAAAAAAAATCCCGGGCGAGTGACATGAGCGACACGCGACCGAAAAGAACCGGTTCTTTTTTTAAAATCATTGATCATTTCTTTTCTGTGAGAAGTGCTGCACCGAGGATGCCAGCATCGGCACCGAGCGACGCATGAACAATCGGAGTATTGCGTAAGAGTGGAGAGAGTATGCGCTCGCGAGTTTTTGTCCGAACCGGACCCCAGAGAGATTTGAGATTTGCGAGACCGCCACCAACAACGATCACTTCAGGATTGAGCGCGTAAATGATGTTTGCGAGACCCATTGCGATTGCATCTGTTGTGACGGCGAGAACTCGTTTTGCTTTCCGATCGGCGTGCGCAGCCCGCTCCTCGATTTGTGATGGAGCGAGACTTTTCCCACTGAGAGAAAAATAGAAAGCCGTCATCGCTGTGCCAGAAGCGTAGGCTTCAAAATGTCCTTTTTTGCCACATCCACACCGCACATCGCCTTCTTTTGCGACGGTTGTGTGACCGAATTCCCCTGCCGCGTTGTTTCGTCCGCGGTACAGCTGACCATTAAGCACGATTCCCCCTCCAACACCGGTACCGAACGTAAGGCCTACCACATGAGAAAAACGCTTTGCTGAGCCTAATTTTGCTTCTGCTAGTGTAAAACAATGGACATCGTTGTCAACGGTGGTCGGTAAATGAAAGCGTTTCTTTACCAATGAGGCGATGGGGGTATTTTTTAGGTTTTTAGGGAGGTTCGGTCCCCCGATAAATAACCCCTTTTTGTAGTCGACGATCCCGGCAATACCGACACCGATCGCGGCAACCGCAGGAGTTTGTAGTTTTGCTACGGCATCGATAATTTTTTTGATAATCTGCGCGCCTCCTTTTTTGGACTCCGTGAGAAATTGGAGCCGCTCAACTACTTTTTTATTTTTAGAAACGCGCCCGACACTGATTTTTGTACCCCCAACATCGATACCGATCACCTCTTTTGCATGCATATGCGGAAAGTATAGCAAAAAACATCCCTTTTAAGGATGTCTTTTGTGGGGGGACTGATTTCCACCCGGGCTTTTATTTTTGAATATTTCTATGGAGGCCCGGGTGGGAATTGGTCCTCGCTCCGACTCGGACTCCTGGGTGTTGCACACAGATCTGCCCTGCCGGCAGGGCAGATCTCTCACACCCGTGCAATTCTCACCCGGGCTTTTATTTTTGAATATTTTTGTGGAGGCCCGGGTGGGAATTGCACCCACGCATGGGAGTTTTGCAGACTCCCGCCTTACTACTTGGCCACCGGGCCGCAACGAATGTCCTCAAATAATGGCATAGTCGTATCATTTTTAGAAGAATCAAGCAACCGTATCTTCCTGCTGTTGAGGCATAGTGTTATCGTATGATGGCTATATGCCCACAAAAAAGAATACCTTTCTGATTATCGACGGCCACGCAGTGCTTCACCGCGCTTGGCATGCTTTGCCGCCGCTTACTACCAAGGACGGTACGGTGGTGCACGGCGCCTACGGGTTTATTACCATTCTTCTTAATGCGCTTAAACAATTTTCCCCTACCTGTGTTGCGGTAACCTTCGACCTCAAAGGACCGACATTTCGACATGAGGAGTATGAAGAGTACAAGGCGACGCGGGAGAAAAAACCGGATGAACTGTACGCGCAGGTGCCAGTGATCGAGCGGATTCTTGCCGCGATGCACATTCCGATTTTTACTGCGAAAGGTTTCGAGGCCGATGACGTAATTGGCACTCTTTCAAAACTTGCCGAAGAACAAGACCTGCACAGCGAAACGATCATTGTGACTGGCGACATGGATACATTGCAGCTCGTTGATCAGCACACTAAGGTGTTCACGATGCGCAAAGGAATGAGCGATACGGTGATTTATGATATCGCCGCAGTGAAAGCGCGGTTCGGTTTTGCGCCGATTCAAATGATCGACTATAAAGCTTTGCGTGGTGATCCTTCAGACAATATTCCAGGAGTAAAAGGAATCGGTGAAAAAACCGCAACCGAACTGATCGCGACATTTGGTTCGGTTGAAACGCTGTACGCATCGCTCGATAAAAATGACAAGAAAGCAAAAGCGTTGAAACCAGCAGTGCGAGAAAAATTATTAATGCATCGAAAAGACGCGATCCAAGCGAAACATCTTTGTACAATTAAACGCGACGTTCCTTTGGAGTTTACTCTTTCCAAGTGTCCGTACATTCCCGCTTCGCGCGCGGACGTGGAGTCTGTGTTTATTGATCTCGATTTCATAAAACTTCTCAAAAGATTTGAAGGAGGAGAAAAAGCACCGGCAACTGCGTCATTGTTTATCGCGACAGAAAAAAAAGAAACGAATGCAGTGAAACACGTCACTGATGTTGCGTCGCTCGATGCAGCGCTCGCAAAAATTGGCCGAGCGTCATCGATCGCCTTTCGTACGCTCGCAGAGCCGGATGACGCCGTTGCTCCAAAAATTTTTGCGCTTGGACTTTCGGACGGACACGTTTCTTTTATTGTTCGCGGAGACGCGCTTGTTTCGGGGTTGCCACTTCTCAAGGTTTTTTTCGCTAAAAATAGACTAAAAATCTGCCACGATGTAAAGCGTGAGCATCATCGATTTCGCGCACTCGGTATTTCTCTCGAGATGCCCTTGTTTGATCTGATGATCGCATCATATCTTTTGAATTCCGGGGAGCGCCGTCATGAATTTAGCGCGCTACTCGCCTATCATCGCGGCGTCTCTCTCGAAGAGAACTCTGCGGACGTTGAAATAAACATTACGCAACTATCGATCGCGCTCCCACACCTCGTTCCTCTTGCCGAACAATTTTATAAAGAACTGAAAACAAATGATCTCGTGAAGCTGAACGAGGAAATTGAACTGCCGCTCGCCGGCGTCCTTGCAAAGATGGAACAAACAGGATTCGCTGCGGACGCAGAATATTTTGAAACGCTCTCGAAAGATTTTGGGAAACGTATTGAGAAAATTACTACGCGTATCTATGAGGTGGCGGGAGAAAAGTTTAACATCAATTCTCCTGCGCAGGTGAAAGTCATTCTTTTTGAAAAGCTTGCAATCTCCACGCTCGGTTTGAAAAAAACTGCAAAAGAAAAAACGCTTTCCACGGCCGCTGCAGAATTAGAAAAATTGCGCGACGCGCACCCAATCATCACGGATATTCTTGATTATCGTGAACTTGCAAAACTCAAATCAACCTACGTTGATGCGCTTCCTTTGCTCGTGCATCCAAAAACTGGGCGTATCCACGCGGAGTTCAACCAAACGGTCGCTGCAACAGGGAGGCTCGCGTCATCAAATCCAAACTTACAAAACATTCCCACCGCGGAGACCGACTACGGACGCCAGGTGCGCAATGGGTTCGTCGCTGCACGAGGGTGCACGCTCATCGCCGCAGATTATTCGCAAATCGAACTCCG
>JAHFIV010000006.1:0-21793 GCA_023246225.1 bacterium | reverse complement strand
TCGCTGCGCACATCGCAAAAGAAAAAACGATGATCGATGCTTTTAAAAAAGGTGAGGATATTCATTTGCGAACCGCAATAGAAATGTTCGGTGAAGAAGGTGCGGATAAACACCGGCGCATCGCGAAAGTGATCAATTTCGGTATTTTGTATGGCATGGGCTCACATCGCCTTGCGGAGAGCACAGGAATTTCTTTGCTCGAGGCGAAAGACTACATCGATCGTTATTTTTTGATCCATAAAGGTATTGCGAAATACATAGAAACGACGAAAGAAAACGTTTTGCACGATGGGTATGTTGAAACACTTTTTGGTCGAAAGCGATTTTTTCGGAACATGCGCCTGATGAATCCTCGTGAGCGTGCGGAGGCTGAACGTCAGGCGATCAATATGCCGCTCCAAGGATCGCAGGCAGACATGATTAAAATCGCGATGGTGAAAATCGATGCCTTGTTTTCTGAAAAGTATCCGGAAGGTGAAGCAAGAATGATTTCCCAAGTGCACGACGAACTTTTGTTTGAGGTGAAAGACGCAGATGTGCCCGTGGTCGCGAAAGAGGTTCAAGAGCTGATGGCTGGTGTGTGTGAGCTCGTTGTGCCGGTCGTGGTGAATGTTTCTACAGGCAAGCGGTGGGGCGAGATGCAAAAAACCAATTTTTAAGAGGTCTGAAGCAGCTTCGGGGAGGGTGGACCGACGGGCCAAAAAGCGGTATCCTAGGGGCGTATGGAGCAGCGCTATTCACTTTCCGCCCATTACATCAAACATTCGCTCAACCTAGCCAAAGTTGAGCAGCGGATTAGTAGTGTCCCTCTTTGGCGGAAAGAGCGAAACCTGCTTGTTTATAAAGTTTCCGAAACGCAGTATTTTTGCGTGTACTCTTTCGGGGTGGTGACAGTGTTCGGCATCGACGATAAAAAAGAGGTCGCCAGGTACCTGAAACTTATTTCACGGCAGGGTGAAGATGAGCCGGGCGTAACGCTTGCCGGCCTTCCGACCGAGGACTACCCGATCATTATCGACGCCGATGCCGCGGAGAGCGTGGAGTTCAACTCTGTTCGTCTGAAGCACCTTTCCGTTGAAAAACTGCTCCTTGTGTTTCATGTTGTTGCGCAATCGGTTGCGATCGATTTCCTCGAGCAGCAAGTTGAGGAGTCGTTACAGCGTTTTGAGAAAATCCACCTTAGCCTCGCCAAAAAGGGGTTACTCATAGCAACCGCACGTGACGTCATGAAAACGATCGGCATGAGCGGTAACATTGTAAATTTCATCGTTGGGCAACTGTCCCTCCTCGATAAGCCCGATATCGCATGGGAAGATAAAGACGCGGAAACGCTTTTTATCAACCTGCGTAAAATGTTTGAGCTCGAAGATCGATTCAGCACGATTCGTTTTAAGCTGACGTTCATCCAAGACAGCTCAGAACTAATGCTCGACACCTTGCAGCACCGCCGTACCGAGACCTTGGAGATCATCGTTGTTGTGCTGATTTTGTTCGAGATCGTCATGGCATTCGTGAAACACTAAGGAACCTCTTGACGTTTCCTGCTTAATTCGCTATTCTCTTCTCATTCTAATTGTCTCCAAGAGGGACCTCTGAAAAAGTATGTTCCGAAGCTGAAAATGAGAGATTTTTTCCACACGGTGGGAGGACACGCCACAAACGATATGGAGATATCGTTGAGGACGTGGCATCACACCGTGTGGAAAAAATATCCGTTTTCAGTCGGAAGAGACTTTTTCAGAGGTCCCTAAACACAATCATGCCAATCAAAAAAGCAGCGATGAAGGCGCTTCGTCAGGCGAAGAAGCGCGCGGTACGAAACCAGAACGTCAAGGAAGGGATCGCCTTTCTTCGCCGGTCGGTGAGAAAAGCGATGGAGTCAAAGGATGTGAAGAACCTCCAAGCGCTTGCGAAAGCCGAGATTAAAGCGATCGATAAGGCGGTGCAGAAAAAGGTACTCAAAAAGAACACCGGCTCGCGCATCAAGTCTCGTCTCGCAAAAAAATTGAACGCGCTCGCGAAGGCGGTAAAATAATGGATCCCGCCCCGGATCCCGCCCCGGGGTTCCGTCGCTAGGCGACGTCCGTCCGGGACGACGCACACAAAGGAAATGTGCGTCGAATAAAAAAGTCCTCCGGTGATCCCGGAGGATTTTTTGTTAGTGATGACCGCGAACGAGAGTCAGGATGTCGTTCGCGAAGACAGAAATGATCAGAAGAGCGAAGCAAACCAGGCTTACGAACTGGTACACCTTCGTGATTCGCGGCGCGAACCGCCCAAAGACCTTGTCGATCAGGAGGATGAACACGCGACCCCCATCGAGCGGCAATATCGGCAGCAGATTGAACCCCGCAAGACCGACGTTGATGATCCCGAAGAAAAATAGCGCGTTCATGACGATCGATAGCGGGTCGGGAGACGCGGTGATCACCGAGCTTCCCGCGGAGACGATACCGATAGGACCAGACATGCTCGAGAAGAACGTGGCGATGCCACCGCACATCAGCTGCACGAGCAGCACCGGGGTTGCGAGCCATAGCCCGAACGACGCAAGAAACGCCGCGAACAGCGGGGCTAGCGCGTGGGGCACGTGAAGCGCGAGGAGGTATGGCTCAGTGACCGCGAGGTAGGTGCCGTTCGTGTAGAACACGATCGTGAAAGCGATGAACGCTGCGACTGCATTGAAAAACATGCCAGCCATGCTGATCTTGAACTGCGCCCACGGTGACGCTGCAGTGAGTGCCCCCTCACCTTCCATGACAGGCATCGTATAGCCACCGAGCAGAATCGGTTTCAGTTTGAACACCGTGCCACTCTTTAGGGTTTTGCTCCAGAGCGTTGGACCGAACCCGATAGTGAACTCGACCACTCTTACGCCGTTGCGGCGCATCAGCAGGTAGTGACCGTACTCATGGACGAGGACGGTTAGCGAGAGGATCAGAAGCGTGAGGAGAATGTGCACGTAGGCCTCGGCTGTTGTAAAAAAGAGCCACAATAAACGTAGCTTGTCGGCGAAGTACCGTCAAAGAACGAGGATTTTGGACAGGCTCTTTAGGAACCTCTGAGAAACTATATTCCGAAGCGGGAAAAATAGCCGTTTCCCGCCGGAAGAGAGTTTCTCAGAGGTTCCTTAGGAGTGTTCAAGGGTTGCTGCAAAAAGCGAGAGGCTAACTCGTGGTTTGGGGCCGCCAGATTTAAAGTCACGTTCCATTGTAACGAGACGGTTGTATTCTTTTTGAAGAGAAGGTTTTGATCGTTTCCGGGCAAAAGCAAACGCCTTGCTCGCAGGAAAAGGTTGAATGCCGAGTGATTTTGCAAGAAGTTGTGTATCGGAATTTCCTCGACCAAGCAGGTCGCTCGCCGCAACAGCAGAGCGGTAGTGCTTTGTAAGCATTGCAATAATTTGGAGCTCAGAAACCCCAGAGCGTAAAAGTTGCTCAAGTAAACGGACCGCCTCAGCACTTTTTCCACCAGCGCACGCGTCGAGAAAAGCAAAAATTGGCTCCTCTGGGACCGCAGAAACCATCGACCGAATTGCGTCCTCAGTCACCAGTCCTTTTGTTGATGCGAGAGCGTATGCGGAAAGTTTGCGCGACTCTTCATAGAGTTGCCAGGAATCGTGTCCAACAAGCGAAACAAGTAAGCGTGCAAGTTTTGATTCAATCTTTGCTCCGGCGATTGAGCACTCTTCAACGACAAATTTTTCTGCAGCAGAAGCGGTGAGAATCGAAAACTGTTCAGAAAATTTTTCTGCAATGAGATCAGAAAAAAGCGGAGATTTAGAAAGCGTTTCCGCTCCTGATGTTTCGAAAAGAATAACGATCGTTGATTCGGGTTTTCGTTTGAGTGCGTCCCCTATTTTCGACTGTGCCTCCGCATTTTCTTGAAGAAACCCTTCAAGAATAACCAATTTTTTCTCTGAGAGAAACGGCGATGCAAAAATGACCTCGGCAGCATCGTCTGTAGTTGATTCGCTTGCGCGCAATGTCGATACGTTTATTCCCGAAAGATCTCGCGTTGCAGAAAAACGCTCGCGTAGTGCGGCGAGCTTTCTTCGAGAACGAAACGTATCTTCCCCGTACACAAGTAAACGCATAGCCAGTTACTCCAGAAGCTTTACCTGGTCCAGTTTTCCGTGCAGTTTTTCGTAACCCGAATATGTTGTATCCATCGCACTTTTTGCGTTGGTGACATGACGCGAGAGTACGCCAAGTGTATCGCCGAACCGAACCGATTCTTGTTGCACCCCTTTTAAAATGTCCCAAATTTTTTGGGCCTGCTCTTGAAGTTTACTGCGCTCAAGCCCCATCAAAATAATTCTCAAGAAATTGAAGAAACCATGAGGAGAGGTCATTAAAACCGATTTTGTTTTTGCGTATTCAAGGAGATCGTTTTCATCATCAGTGAGGATATGATAGTACACGTTTTCTGACGGCACATACATCACCGCAAAATTCACCGTCCCCTCTTCTGGCAAGATATATTTTTTACCGATGTCATCAATATGTTTTTTTACCGCCTTCACAAATTCACGCGTAGACAATTTTTTTTCTTCGTCAGTTTGTGCACGAGTCATCTGTTTAAAATTCTCGAGCGGAAATTTTGAGTCGATCGGAACGATTCCTGCACTGGTGGTGATTATTGCGTCAACCGTCTCCCCTCCCCGAAATTTATGCTGGAGCGCAAAATGATCGGTTGAAAAAACTTGCGTGAGCATGTCCGCGAGGATTTTTTCACCGATGTTTCCGCGCATTTTTGGATGGAGGAGTTCGTTGAATTCCTCAAAACCCTTAAATCGTTCTTGGACGGTACCAAGCTCTTTTTGAACCGCGGAGATCACGCGTGCAGCGTTGGTCAACCGCTCGTTGATCGTTTCACTTGTTTTGTCGATTTTTTCGTTCATGCTGTTAAGATTTTGGTTGAGCATGACAAGCCCCTTATCGTTGGTGTGCGAATCTTTGAGCTCTTGAAGTTTTCTAAGAACGGCCAGCACGACACCAAGAAGTGCGGAAAAACCGACGAGTATTATAATAAGAAGAAGGTTGGAGATAGACATAGTAACCACAGTATACCACGATATTTTTGTTTACGAATTAGAATTGTACGACACTTATTTTTAGCTAATCTAAAATAAATAAAATTAAAAAAACTCTTTTTATTATCTTTCATCCCCACCCCTATTCACAGAAGGAAAATTTTGTTATCATCTTTTCTACGCAGGCCCTTGTAGCTCAACGGATAGAGCGGATCCGTCCTAAGGATACGATGGGGGTTCAATTCCCTCCGGGGGCACCACGAAAAAATAACAGCGAAGGCTATTGTTTTTTCGTGAGCCACGTGGACTGGACCACAGTCCAGTCTTTACGGGGCCACGTATAAAATTGCGCTGTCGTTCTCGTGGCAAGCCACGTTACATTGACCGTCGATTTTTGATCGTGTATCATTTTGTCAGTTAAGGGCCCTTAGCTCATCTGGTAGAGCGCTGCATTCGCATTGCAGAGGTAGAGAGTTCGAGTCTCTCAGGGTCCACCACGTAAAAACCGCGCCCGAAAGGGAGCGGTTTTTACGTGCCACGAGGATCGGACCGCAGTCCGATCTTTTCGTGGCCAATCCTACCACGGCGCGGCTCACGTGGCAGGCCACATTAGGTGTCACGTGGAACTGACAAAAAAGCACCAGTAAACTGGTGCCACGGAAGGTAGAAATTAAGGGTCGCATGGCCACCGGTTACGGTGGTCAAGATAGAATTGAGCGGTTTTTGCTTTTTTGTGAATAACTTTTAAAATTATCCACAATTTTAGAGAAAGAACGGTTTTGTAACATATCCACGAGAAGAAATGGTGCCAACGGCGTTCAGAGCTATGAATTGAAAGTGTTACAGTTGTGGATAAGTGATTTTTATCCACAAGAGAAAAGTGGATAACTTTTTTTCTGCCTAAATTGCTGAACCCGTTTATTGTTCGGTTCTCGTTTTTGGTTAGGAAAAAAGGGGCAGCTTCCTTTTTTTGTCCACAGAAAAGAATCTTAGACACAAAGAAACGTAGTTCCGTCTTTTTGTAGCCTTGGTACGTCGGTCGCGACCGACGTGCCTTGTCGATGAAGACAAGAGAGTTCCAGACGGCGGCCTGAGGAAAGGGAACAGATCTTGAGACCTTGAAAGAGCGCATAATTTTAAAATAGAGGATTCGAGTAGAATTTTCAATGGATTGTTTCACGTGTCACTCTGAAAGTAGAATTTTACGACACATAAATGTGATTTTTTTTGAGTAACTTTTAATATTCCACAGGCTACCAACAGTAATTCACAGGGTATGTGGATAAAAAATAAGAATAAGTTAGCAAAAATTTAGATGTGTGGATAAAAAAGTGGATAACCGGGGTAAAAAGTGAACAACTTTTTTGTACAAAAAACTGTGGATTATTCATCCACAACCAATGATTGTAGATGAGCTAAAAAAATGCTATAATTGAATACATAAGCACGCCTGAAAAGTGCGTAGTATATGTCGAGGAGCTCTCGCCGTGTTATCGCCGTTATTTTTTCGGTACAACTTTTTTCTTTTGCTATTTTTTCTTTTGCGCGGGCGGAAACGATGAGCTCTGCAAATTTTAAAGTACAAAATGATGTACTAAATGTGGGTGGAGGAGGAAGCGCTTCGGCAAGTTTTATAGCCAATGACTCAATCGGCGATGTTGCTACCGGTGAAGATCTCTCTAGTACCAACTTTAAGGGTTGTGCAGGCTACGAATGTTTTCAGGTAACACCTTACATCGCTTTTTCTGTAAAGGAGGGGACCAGTGCTCCAGGTGTATTGGGTGCCGATGTGAGTCTCGGAACCCTTAGTCGTGTCAGTGTAACAACGTCGGACGGTGTCGCGATCAATTCTGTTTTTGTGGCAGCGCAAACCAACGCAAAAAATGGCATCAATGTCACTGTTGCTGATGCAAACACCGGTCTTTTAAGCGCGAGTGCGTCCCACACAATTCCCTCAGCAGACGCAACGCTTGTCGGTGGAACCGAAGGATATGGCTTGTGTGTTTTTTCAGTCACACAGAGCGGACAAAGTCCAACGGTTATCGCAAAACAAGCTCCTTATAATGGGGTCTGTACGAAGACTGTCGGTCATGTTGTTGGTGGTGTTTCTCCAACCCCACAAACCATCCTTGCCTCGACTGGGCAACTCAAGGATGGTTTGGCGGAAGTGCTCACTAAAGCGGCGATTAGTGTTGCATCACCAGCAGCGAGCGACTATACCGATACGCTTACTTTTATTGGAACGGGTACTTTTTAGCGATGTGAGGCGTCTGGCCATTGAAGAACACGCATGAAAAAATTGTTTCTAAAATTTGCAACGCTTTGCGCGGCGTTTTCACTCCTCGCTCCATTTTCTGCGGCGCGAGCGCTCTCCATTTCTCCACCATATGTGGACTACCGTTTGAATCCTGGTGACACGAGCTTAGATAAGCTGAGGGTATACAACGAGGAAAAGGTACCGATGACTTTTCATATCGAGATGATGAACTTTACTCACAGCGCAGAAGAAAACGGTAGCCCAAATTTTTATCCTGCAACAGAAAAACGAGACGGCACCGAACTTGCAACATGGATTACTTCTACAGAGACAAACAAAACCTACACCCTGCAGCCGAACGAGCAGACGAACATCCCGTTCACCATCACCGTTCCTGCGGACGCACAGCCGGGTGCGCACTACGGTGCGATTTTGCTCGCAAGTGGCGGGGCGACACCAAAAGATAAAGTCGTCAGCGTGAATTCTAAAATTGGAGAGCTGGTTTTTATTTCTGTATCGGGCGCAGCCGATGAACGCGGACGCATTGCAGAGTTTGGATTTCAAGAGCCGAAATCTTGGCATAACTACCGGCCTGTAGATTTTTTTCTTCGTTTTGAAAACGATGGAAATACGAATATTCGTCCAACAGGAACACTTGTAATAAAAAATTGGTATGGCCGTCAGGTTGCGGATTTGAAGGTCAACGAGCAACTTGGCAGCGTGCTTCCAAAAAGCCTCCGGCGTTTTGAATTTGGATGGGGAAAAAAGAACAGCGATAGCACTGATTTTTTTTCCGAACTTAAAAAAGAAGCGAGTAACTTTGCTTTTGGAAAATATACAGCAACTCTATTGCTCCACTACGGAGCAAAAAATCAGATCTTGTCAGAAGAGCGTGATTTTTATGTGTGGCCGTGGAGAATACTCGTGGTTGGTGGAGACACCTTGATCGTGTTTGTTGTGCTCATTTCTCTTCTCAAGAAGTCGTACGACAAGCGACTAATCGACCGATATCAAAGGAAGAGATAGGGAACCTTTGAAAAACTATGTTCCGGAGCGGTCCCGCCGCCACGATCTCTTTATGAGAGAAGGCCGTTTTCCTGTCTGTTGCGGGATCCCGCTTCCTTTATAGTTATAGAGAGAAGAGGCGGGGACCTGCCGGAAGAGAGTTTTTCAGAGGTTGCCTAAGGAACTTCAGATGGAAAAAGAAAGAAAAAATTTATTGTCGTCTGCAGCTAAGGGGCTCAAACGGCTTCATTGGACGATGGGTTTGGCGCTGCTCGGAATCGTGGCGGTGACCAGTTTCGTGCACTTCACCTTTGCTGCGCTGGTGGTGAATATGAGCGACACGATAGCGAACCCAGCCGCATCCGCCTCTTCGTTGCATACGATCACTTTCAATCTTTCCGCGGCGAATACTTTTATCAACGGTGAGCAAATTGCAATCGATTTTCCTGAAATCTCCGCCTTTACTTCAGGTGGGGCGTGGGCAGCTTCGGATTTTACTTTTGCAGACGGAGTAGCGCGGGTAATTAACAGTGTCGCATCTGGTCCAGGCGTCTCTTCGGTTGTCTGTGCGAACAGTGCGAACAATGTTGGTGTTGCGGTCGATACTACCGCGCTTATTTTTCGTGTGATTCCCTGCGGCGCACTGTTCGCTCCACGCGCGGCCGGAGCGCTTGTAACCTTCACGATCAATGGTGCATTTCCAGGGGGCGCGCTTATCAACCCCGCTGCCCCAGGCGCCTATACCATCAACGTGATTAACGGTGCTGGTGATTGTACGGCCGGCAGCGAAACGTGCGCGATGAGTACTGTTGTTGCGAACGGAACGTCGGTTGTGGTGACCGCAACCGCTCCGTCCCAATGTGGTAATGGTATTCTGAACGTTGGTGAGCAGTGCGATGATGGTAACTTGGTGAACGGTGACGGCTGTTCCATGTTTTGTGTGACTGAGGGTGGGGGTGGATCACCCCCACCCCCACCACCACCTCCACCAACGATTACAAATATTTCAGCGACGAACATTACTGAAACGACAGCGACCGTCCACTGGGACACAGATCAGAGCGCCAATTCGCGAGTAAATTTTGGAACGACGCCCACATACACCATGCAGGCGAATAACGCTGCGTATGTGACAAGTCACGCGACGGGTTTGAGTGCGCTCACACTTGGCACGCTGTACCATTTTCAAGTTTGTTCAACGAATAGTTCGAGTAGTCAGACATGTTCTTCTGATCAGACTTTTTCAACCGCAGATCAGACGCCACCAGTCATTGCAAACCGAAGTGTGACGAAGATTTCTTGTTCTGGCGCAACGATCACTTGGGACACTAACGAGAACGCTTCACAGTTCGTGGACTACGGCACTTCGCCCGGTCCCTCATACACAAAGAATGTTGGCGCGGGTACTCCACTGCAAAAAAATCACAGTATCGTGCTTACCGATCTTGAAATAAACACGGTCTATCATTACCGCACGCGCTCGAGCGATGTTGCTGCGAACGAATCGTTCAGTAGCGACGACATATTTTCTACATCCGCAGTGTGCGAAGGAGACACGAAGCCACCCACGGTCACGAACGTGCAGACAGTGGATGTGAAGAGCACAACAGCGACAATCACCTGGGATACCGACGAGAACGCAGACTCCCTCGTTGATTTTGGAACCAGCGTGATGTACGGGGGGAAAGCTTCGGCAAACACATTGGTGAAAATGCACACAGTCGCGCTCACCGGTCTTACTCCATCCACTGCGTATCATTACCGTATAACGTCTAAGGATGCTGCAAAAAACCAGACGATCACATCAGATTTTTCTTTTTCCACCGCGATTGCGGAGCCATGCAAAGTCGATTGCAAGGACGTCGCATTTATTCCATACATTATTAATTCTGATGGCTCGGAGCGGAAGCTTGGCTCCAGCTTTGTACTTTTCGATCATCCAACCGCGGACACTGATCGATATCGTTTCGAGGACAACGGTGTCGAGATGGATTTTAATGATGAGGTCGTGACTGTGGACCACGCCGAGTGTGGTGTCGCAACCTTTGCATTAAAAAATAATACCGCTACGCGACACCATGTCGTTCGTGCAGAAATTTTTTATAAAGGTTTTTTAAGAAAAGACGTTTTGTTGTCGCCCGATTCGCAGGCTGCGGAGAACAATACGGTTATCGTTCACTATACAGACGATCAAAAAATTTGCGCGGCGACACCGCTTTCACTCACGAGCGTGCAGGCGACGAACATTACCAAAAGTTCTGCGCGCATTCTTTGGACTACAGATAAAGTTACCGATTCGATGGTGAACTACGGACCCACGTCATCGTATGGATTTTCTTTATTTGAGACACCAGCAACAACAAACCATCTGATCGTGATCAGTGGCTTGGCGCCGGGGACCATCTACCATTACCGCGTACGTTCTACAGATGGACAGGGTGGCGTGATTTTATCAAATGATAAAACTTTCACGACACTTCCGAATAATATAGCACCAGCGAACGTCACGGATTTTGTTGTCACTGCAGAAGGTGGCCACATGGTCCTCGCCTGGAAAAATCCGATCGACTCTGATTTCGCCGGTGTTAAAATTGTGAAAAAAACTACCGGATTCCCAAGCAGTCCAAGTGATGGAGAGGTGGTGTATGACGGCGCAGACATCTCCGCGACAGACATGAAAGTAACGAACGGTGTGACGTACTACTATTCCGCATTTTCTTACGATGCATTTAAAAATTATGCATCGGGCGCAATCGCAAGCGAGACACCGAATGGCGCACTCGATAAAAATCCACCAGGGAGCGTTATTCAATTTAGCGCCACACCGGGGAACAATCGGATTTTATTGCAGTGGACCAATCCAACCGACCTCGATTTCCAGGGGGTGAGAATTATGCGGAAAACAACGGGGTTTCCAACGCAACCAACCGATGGCGACCTCGCGTACCTTGGCCCCGACACATCGGTACTCGACAGTAATCTTCAGAACGACGTGACGTATTATTACTCGGCATTTTCTTACGATGTTGCGAATAATTTTGCGGATGGCATCCCTGCAACCGCAACGCCGAGCGCGCTCGCTGCGGGCGGAAATTTTTCACTCGGACCGGTAACAAATTTTGTGGGGGTTGCGGGAGATACAGAAGTTCAGCTGACGTGGAATAATCCGAGCGATGCAAACGTTTCAAATCTTTTCACAAACAGCACATTGGCAGGTACGAGAATCGTACGCAACGAGAAAAAACTTCCGAGCGGGCCGACGGACGGTACCATCCTTTTTGAAGGACTCGCCGATAACTTCATCGATACAGGACTCACCAACGGAACCTTATATCACTATGGCGCATTTATTTATGATGCGGCGCAACATTTTTCACCAGGAGTCTTCACGGCTGTGATGCCTTATAAGGGCGCGCCAGCTTTTACTAATCTTGCCTGCACAGACACCGACGGGGCAAAAAATTATGGCGTGAAAGGATCGGTAACCGCGAAGGGAACAGTGTACGCTGATCTTTGTGAAGACACGACGACTTTAGATGAGAATTATTGCCAGGCTGGCGTGCGATACTTTGAGACGCATGTCTGTGTAGCAGGAGAAAAGTGCGTTGCCGGGGCTTGTGTACCAAAAAATTTCGTTCTCAGTTCTGAAAAATGTGGAAACGCTATTTGTGCAGAGAATGAAAACAGCGTTACTTGTCCTGCAGACTGCATCGTGGGTACAAAAGTACCACCACTTCCTACACTAGTGACCGATGTGAAGAGTGAGGAAAAATTAGGTGTTGATGATGTGCGTTTTTTTGCAACGTTACAAAATATCCCGCTGCGTCTCTCGGGTAAAGAGCTTCAAGTTTACGCAGGCATGGCGTTTCGTGTCTTTCTCCCCGAAGGAGCGGCAAAAAAGCCGATCAAAGAAGCGTATGTGAATCTCGGAAACTCGGCGTATGCGATGAAGAAAATAAGAGGGGAGGAGGCGATAGTAGTTGCTCCTGCCGCGATCGGCACACACCAACTTACCGTACGCATTGAGTATGTTGATGGCTCGAAAGATTTTGTGGGGGTGTCAGTGGTCTCCATGGAGGCTGGTTCAGTGTATGAAGCAACCGACGTGACAAAAAATGTGGTAGATGCACGTGTGACGTTGCTTGTTGATACAGGAAACGGTAATTACGGCGTATGGGACGGTACAAAATCAGGGCAAGCAAACCCGCAGGTTACCGATACGAAAGGACACTTTTCATTCATAGTGCCGGAGGGAACGTATAAACTCATCGCAGAAAAAGAAGGATATCGTACAAAGGAAACATTGCAATTTCCCGTCAGCAATCAAAACATAATCACGAATTTGTTGCAGCTGATTGCGCTTCCCCCGATACTCGATCTCACCAACCCGACTTCGGTTTTGGAGAATGCAGTATTCGGTGCCAAGGTTGCGGGTGATGCAGCGATCGAAGTGATTCAAAATCCGTTCGTGGAAAAAGGAACAAAAGTTGTTGCGGTGCCGACCGCAGTTGCTGTTGCAGTAGTAAACGTCGGTGCGGCTGGCGCAGCGACAGCAACAACAGTTCCGTATCTTTTTTATGTGTACAGCTTCCTCGCACATCCGGCGTTACTTGTTGCGCGACGACGGCGAAAGAAATGGGGTATCGTGTACAACTCTCTGACGAAGTTGCCGGTTGACCTCGTTATCGTACGCTTACTTGATGCAAAAACCGGAAAAATTCTTCGTTCTGCAGTAACTGATAAAGATGGACGATATTTCTTTATTATCAAACCTGGCGAATATAAAATTACCGCAGTAAAAGCGGGGCACACGTTTCCCTCAGTATTTTTGCGCAGTCAAAAAGAGGACGCGTTATTTGTGGACCTCTACCATGGTGAATCGATCACTGTGACAGAGGAGACAACCATCACTGCAAACATTCCACTCGACCCCACCACTGTAACCAAAACACCGCGTCGGATTTATTTTGAGGGAATCGGGCGGCGTGTGCAGAAGAGTGCTGGGGTGCTCAGTATTATCGGTCTGATTATCTCTTCAGTCATCGTGCCGAGCGTGCTGACGTTTAGTCTTCTTGGGGGAAACATTCTTATGTTCCTTGTTTTCCGTCGTCTTGCGGTGCCGCGCAAGCCGAAGAATTGGGGCATCGTTTACGACGAAGTGACGAAGAAGCCAGTGAAGAATGTGATGGCTCGAATTTTTGAAGCAAAGTACAACAAATTACTCGAAACACAAGTAACGGACAATCAGGGTCGTTATGCATTCCTGATCGGTAATAACGTTTATTACGTAACCTTTGAAAGGACGGGTTATTATAAGGAGCAAAAAGGTCCGGTGGATTTGATTCCTTTTGATAAAAAGAAAAAAGAAGGTGCGCAGGTAGTTGCTGTTGATATTCCGCTCAAGCCTGCAACGAATGGCAGCAAAGACATAGCTCGTTCGGTTCCCGTACAACAGCCTCCTTCTATATCACCCCCCGTGGCACCAACGGCAAGCATAGAGCCAACGATGCCAGCGATTGGCGCTGTGACACCAAAAGCTATCCCATCAACAACCTATGCTGAGCAGATGCTCGCGCGGTTGAAGTCGGTCGACACAACTGTGCCACCAGCGGTCCCCGTAGTGCCACCAGAACCTATTACGCCTCAGCCTCCAACTCTTCCGTCCGAGCCGCCAATTTAAGCTTAGTTGTGGATAATATTATTAAAAATGGCTTTTTTTGATTGAAATGTGGATAAGTTATCCCCACTTCATCTTGCCAAAATGCGTTTTTTGGTTATACACAAAAAAACTGTCAAGCTATCGATTTTTTATCAAAAAATAAGGCGAAAATAGCAGATTTTCTGCTTGAAAAATAAGCGATTTTAAGGTATACTACAAGGTATGCGGGTGTATCAGGTGTATTTTTCCTGAAATATGCTCGTAAAAAACAAAAAGAAAAGAAACGAACATGCATTTTAAGCCTACAATTGGCTTACGAAGTTCAACCAAGAGCTCTTGGTTGGGATTTACTTTTTTATCGCTCTTCCTCGCTGTAGCGACATTCTTTGCAAACACCGCCGTTGCTTCTGGCCCTTCTTCAAATCGAATACTCAACTACCAGCTTCGCCTCACTGATGCAACTGGCATCGCTGTCCCGAACGGTGCGCAATCAGTGAAACTTACTTTTTACGATGCGGCTGGGGGTGGTGCACAGCTCTATTCTGCATGTACGAGCAACGGTACCCCAGGAGGCGTGCCGACCGCGGTCACCGCAACTTTTTCCAACGGCACGAGCACTATTTTGATCGGCGACCCCGCACTTGTTTGTGCCGCCGGTTTTGCTGTTGCTATTCCCGCGACACTTTTTAATAATGTGGCGATCTATCTCGGCGTCACTGTGAACGCCGATGCGGAGATGGTTCCGCGAAAACGAATCGTTGCATCAGGGTATTCGTTAAATGCCGATCGATTGGACGACCTTGATACTTCGAGCGCGGGCGGAGCGACTGCGTTTGTGCCGGTTACCGACGCTGGTGGTAACTTTGTCCTGACAAAGAATGTAACGTTCGATACGACCACGTTTTTTCTCGATTCTGCAACAGATCGTGTCGGTATCGGGACGATTGCTCCCGCAACAGCACTCGATGTCGTCGGTGCGGGGACAGTGAGCGGAAACTTCGCAGTGAATGGTGGCAGCATTACGACCGCCGCGGCGACAGGGAACCTGTTTAATACCGGTGCGACCACGGTGAATCTCGGTGGCGCAGCGACAACGCTTGCGTTCGGTGCTGCGGGCGGTACCGCAACAATCAACAATGCGACCATCACTCTAGCAAACGCGACCGTGCTGAACATTAACGGGGCGAGCCCGAGCATTGTGACATCGAGCGCGGGCACTGCGAGTGTGTTCAACACGAACGCAGCTACGGTAAACATCGGCGGTGCGGCGACAAGCGTGCTGATTGCTGGTGGTTCTGGTTCGACCGGCTGTACGTTTGATGGCGCAACAGGAGACCTCACTTGCAGCGGTGCGGTCAACGGTCTTGGAGGTGGTGCACCTGGATTTACAAACGGCGGCAATGCGTTTGGTGGTGCAACCTCGATCGGCACCAACGACGCTATCGCCTTCAACTTCCGCCAAGCCAACACCATCCGTGCAGGATTCAACACCTCAGGAAACTTCGCACCAGCATCTGACGCGACATATACTTTTGGCACCGACGTCCTGCGCTGGAACAAGATCTACATCGACGCCGCTGGAGGAGGTTTGCATCTCGGCGCAACTGCTGGTGAAGCTGATTCTGATGAAGGAACTGTCAGCTACAACACCGGATCCAACATCATGAACGTCGACGCCACCTCAGGCCTTGTTGATCTTGGTGGTGGTTCTGGTTCGACCGGTTGTTCGCTTGATGCGGGTGGCGCGTTTACTTGCACAGGTGTTCTCGCTGCTGCTGGTGGGTTCAGTAGCGCGAACGCCCTTCTGAATGGCGGTAACACTGGTGACGTGACGGTCGGTGCGAGCGATGGAAGCCTTTTGAATCTTGTAACTAGCGGGACCACAAGAATGCGCTTTCAGGCAGGTGGCATGATTCAATTTCCGATTAACAATGCAGTCATAAGTTTTGCTTCCGAAGATGTTGATAACACAATGAGGTGGAGAATACCGATTTCCTCAACTTGTAGCGGCGGTGGAGCCCAGGGTATCATTATTCAACTTAATAATGGCACTCAAGTGGGACACACCTGTTGGCAAGAAGGTGTGGGTCTTTACTATTTTGCTACGGGATTTACCCCGGCCTTCGTCGACGTTGCAGAAAATTACTCAACACGTCCAGAGGATAATGTAAGCCCGGGTGACGTGGTGGAGTTAGATCCTTCTGGTGATTTGATGGTGAGAAAAACGACAACCACCGCCTCCGCAAAGATTTTTGGTGTGATCTCTACAGCACCGGGGATTTTACTCTCCGGCGTCGATGAAGCAACAGGGAAATCTGACACAACGAACAGACGTCCAGTTGCTTTGAAGGGTCGCGTGCCGGTAAAAGTGGTGGTGGAAAATGGCACGATCGCGGCTGGTGACTATCTCACGAGCTCTTCGACGCCTGGTATGGCAATGAGGGCAACTGCGGCAGGACAAGTGATCGGTCGCGCACTCGATGCGGCGACTGAAGATGGGACGATTCGTGTGTTTATGGAAGTCGGATATTGGAATGGTGGAGACATCACATCAAACGCAATCGGTTCTACGCTCCCTGACCTTGCGCATCTCACGCAGGACATGGACGTAAGCGGACACTCGATCACCCATGTTGGAACGATCTCCGGACTAAACGGCGTGTGGAGCATTACGAGCGAAGGGAAGTTGGTGGTGAAAACCATCGAAGCTGAAAAATATTCTGTGCGACAAACAAACGAAACAGCGACGATCGATTCTGCGACGGTGCCAAGTGGCGCAGATCATGTGCAGGTGCACAACTCAGCAGTGACTGCCTCGTCGAGAGTATTCGTGACGTTCCGCAAAAATCCGAAGGCGGCATCGTGGGTTGACGAAGTGGGCAATGGCGAGTTCGTTCTCAAACTTGATCACGCTGCCGAAGAAGATCTTACTTTTGATTACTGGCTCGTCGGTGTTGATGATACGCGTACGCCGCCGCCTGTGGTTGACCCTGCCGCCATCGACTCCGACGGTGACGGTCTCACTGATGCGCAGGAGATTGAACACGGCACTGACCCTCATAATCCCGATACCGATGGTGATGGTTTTAGTGATGGCATGGAAGTGTCGAGCGGGCATGATCCATTAACTGCTCCAACTCCAGAATCGACACCACCACCTCCCGAAGCAGAGACCCCGCCTGTTGTTTCGGAACCTACCCCGTAATCGTGAATCGTTATAGTATAGGAATCACGCGGGCGTGGTGGAATTGGCATACACGTCAGCCTTAGAAGCTGATTCCCGCAAGGGATTGGAGGTTCAAATCCTCCCGCCCGCACCACGTAAAAAGCCTGCGCACCACAGCACAGGCTTTTTACGTGGTGCGGTCACGTGGACCGGACAGCAGTCCGGTCTTTACGTGACCCGATACAAGACCCGATTCTTCTAGCCGCGACCTCCTTAATAAAGTACACTTCTTTGTATATATGGAACTCGTACTACAAATAATAGGTTGGCTAGGAACATGTTTGATCGTGCTTGCGTACGCACTCGTTCAGTTCGCAAAAATTAACCAGCGCAGCAAGATATATCAAACGATGAATCTCCTTGGGGCGCTATGTGTAGGTGTGAACGTGTTTCATCAGCGGGCATGGCCAGCATTCGCATTGCAGGTGGTGTGGGGGATCATCGCAGTGATTGCGTTAGGGAAGTCACGTAAACCTATCGATGATAAGGTTTCCCCGAAAGAATAGTTGTCACACGATACAGCTGCTCGAGGAGTATCACGCGTGCCATTTCGTGAACGAAGGTGAGATGCGAGAGAGAAATTTTTTTATTCGCCCGCGCGAGCACGGCCTCATCAAGCCCCGCGCTTCCACCGATAACGAACACGATTTCGCGACCAGCACCACCCTCGCGTTCAAGCAGTGTTGCAAGTTCCGTTGAAGAAATTTCTCGCCCCGTGCGTTCGAGCGCGACGACATAGGCCGCCTCCGGTAACCGCCGAAGCAACCGCACTCCCTCCTCTCGCATCGCCTGTGTTTCAGTGATCGTTGCGTGGAGTGCCTCCGCAGCAACCTCGACGACGGTCATTTTTGCACCCGCCGTCAATCGTCGAAGATATTCATCTTGGGCCTCCTGCCACCAGGATTCTTTGAGTTTTCCTACCGCAATGATGGTAATTTTAAGCATATATATGGAGTGAAAGCTTGCCTGTCCCTTTAGTGTCAGGCACCAAAGGGACAGGCAGTGATGTCAAAAATAGTTGACAAAATAACTTTTTTATGCTATTCTTGGCTCAGATAGGCACATCCGCCGTTCGCCAACCATCCGTCAAGGAGAAGTATCATGAAAGAAAATCTCGGAGTTTCGTTCGATCGGGCGTGCGAGACGCTTGTCAACGTCGCTCTCGTCATCGCCATCCTCTTGGGGATCAACCACCTGAATAAGGTGGCCCAGGGGACGGTCCTGCTCTTCGACCAGGGCAACACGGTGGGGCTTCTGCTCGCCGCGCTCGGCCTCCTGCTCATCTGCAAGTGGATGACGAACAGGTGGCCCCTCGGGCAGACGCAGTGACCACCCACGACCCGCAGACCCCGCCCACCATCACGGTGAGCGGGGTCTTTAACATGACATTAATATGACTTAAGTTGACAAAGTAGGCAAAATTGACTATACTTTTTTGTTCCATTCGTTTTGGGACAAGGAGGAGACGATGCGTCGATACATAAAAAGTAGCGGTGACGCTGTGCTGGTCATCTACGCGTTCCTGCTGTTCTCGATGAGCCTCTCGGTGCTCATCTACGACATCGTAACGATCGCAAACGGAACCGTCGACCCCGATCGGCACGTCCCGTTTCTCGTCACGATCGTCGGCACCATTCTCGGTGCTTTCTGTCTCGTGATCGTGTATCGCGCTCAAAAACGCGACGACGGCCCGCACGATTCTACGAAACAAGAATTGGATCCGCCAAAGGATTCGTATCTCCATCCGGATCATCTACCGAAGGATCGCCGCGATGCTCCAGATGGACAGTCGGACTGATCGTCATCATCGCATCGTGACCCCGTTCGCCAGCAGGCGGCGGGGTCATTCATTTTTCGCCTTATTTTTGGGTCTTGACATGTCTTTTCATAGAGGGCATAATGGACCCAGTCTGAATATCTACATCCTAAATTCTCATCCTCATTGAGTATGGAACAACAGAACACTTTAACCCTCGTGAGCGGTTGACGCATTCTGGAGAGTTCCGTATGATGCCGCCGCCTCACAGTGAGCGGTTTTTTGATCCAAACGTCCTTTTTCGTAACTACCCTGTTGGACCCACAAGTGGGAAACGGCGCGCTTTCGGAGCAATCTGAAAGCCTCCTCCTCCGTTTTCCGCTTCTGGGGCCAACCTCCACTGCCGTTAGAGGCATGAGGTTAGGCGACCATGCTCGCTGACAACTGAATACAAATCAGCAAGTTCAAAAAAGTGATCTCTAATCCAGAGATCAAAACAAGGTCTAGAAACGTCTAGAAGACCGCGATGAACGTCGAAAAACGCTTTGCAATGGCGTATGTATGGCGATCATCCGGAACTACGAGGTACGATAATCCGAGCGAAAGCAAGGACGTTTTCGTGCTTCAGTGGTTGAGAGAGCTACAAGGGCGTAGTGGTGGATGCCTCGACACAAAAAGCCGATGAAGGACGTAGCAGCCTGCGAAAAGCTCCGGGGAGGTGGCAAGCAACCTTTGATCCGGAGATGTCCGAATGGGGAAACCTGGTCTGGTGTTGAATCAGATCGCGAACCAGCGTGAGCTGGCAAGCGGGTACCAGCTGAAGTGAAACATCTCAGTAAGCTGAGGAAAAGAAAAAAATTACCAGTCTTTAGTCTTGGGAGAACCACGCAGCAATGCGCGGAACCTCCGAGACTAATGACTGTCATTCCCTGAGTAGTGGCGAGCGAAAAGGGAGCAGCCTAAACTTATCATGTGGCTTGTCGAACCGAGTATGAATAGCAATATTTGTACCGCGGACGACAAGTATAGGTACAAGCCGTTGCATGATGGGGGTTGATCGAAGTCTGTTCGGAATGCTTGTAACATTCCGGCGAAGTTAAATGCTATAAGATAGTAGAATCATCTGGAAAGATGAGCCAAAGCGGGTGATAGCCCCGTATACGAAATTTTCTTAGCTCTTCGTGATGGACTTTCGTAAGTAATACGGGACTCGAGAAATCCCGTATGAAGCAGCGACGACTATGTCGCAAGGCTAAATACTTTTTGTGATCGATAGTGAACCAGTACCGTGAGGGAAAGGTGAAAAGCAGCCCGGGAGGGCGATGAAATAGTATCTGAAACCCTACGCTTACAAGGAGTCGGAGCACTAACTGCAGCAATGCAGGGTGTCACGGCGTTCCTATTGAAGAATGAGCCAACGAGTTGGCTGCATGTTGCTCGGTTAAGTCCCTGAGGGGACGAAGCCAAAGTGAAAGCGAGCCTTAACGGGCGCCGTCGACTTTCAATTTTCCGTCTAGGCGCAAGCCAGGACGGAGGATTGATTGTCGGCAGGTAGCATGCACCAGACCCGAAACCCAGTGAGCTAGCCATGACCAGGATGAACCACCAGTAACATGGTGGGGAGGTCCGAACCCGTTAGCCGTGCGACACTATGGGATGAGTTGTGGCTAGAGGTGAAATTCCAATCGAACTGGGTGATAGCTGGTTCTCCGCGAAATAGCTTTAGGGCTAGCGTCAAGTGATGAAGTATACGGGGGTAGAGCACTGAAAGGGATTCGGTGGAGCAATCCTACGCGTCCTTACCAAACTCCGAATACCGTATATCGATACTTGGCAGTCAGACTATGGGGGCTAAGCTCCATTAGTCGTGAGGGGAAGAGCCCATGATCTCAAACTAAGGTCCCCAAATCTCAGTTAAGTGTAAAAGGTGGTACAGTTGCTTATACAACCAGGATGTTGGCTTAGAAGCAGCCATCATTTAAAGAAAGCGTAACAGCTCACTGGTCAAGCAATCGCGCGCCGAAAATATACCGGGGCTAAACTGAGTACCGAAGTTGAGGGCTGGCATCGCAAGATGCCAGCGGTAGCGGAGCGTTCTCTGGTGGGTGAAGTCGGATCTGTAAGGACCGGTGGACGCCAGAGAAGTGAGAATGTTGGCATAAGTAGCATAAATGAAGGCGAGAACCCTTCACACCGTAAACCCAAGGTTTCCTGGGCAACGCAAGTCGGCCCAGGGTTAGTCGGTCCTAAGACGAGGCGGAAACGCGTAGTCGATGGACAGCTGGTTAATATTCCAGCACTTCCGTATGCGTCGATGGGATGACGCATCTCTTTATTGCGAGCGATCTTCGGCTATGATCGTTGCGAGGGCGCAAGATGGCAATTAGGCAAATCCGGTTGCCGCAAGTCAAGCGCTCGTCAAAAGTCTGCCGCGAGGCGGACAATTCGTGAGTCAGAGGTGCCGAGAAAAGTCTCTAAGAGCTATCGCATACGGGAACCGTACCGGAATCCGACACAGGTGGGTGGGCACAAGTGTGCCAAGGTGAACGAGAGAACCATCGTTTAGGAACTAGGCAAAAAAGTGGCCGTAACTTCGGGATAAGGCCTGGTCCTTCATCGGACCCGCAGCAAGCGTCTGCTTTCCGACTGTTTACCAAAAACACAGGTTCCTGCGAAGCCGCAAGGCAATGTATAGGAGCTGATGCCTGGCCAGTGTCAGAACGTTAAGAGGAGGGGTGAAACCCCGCAGCAATGCGGGGCGTAGCTTTGAATCTAAGCGCTGATGAACGCCGGCGGTAACTATAACCGTCCTAAGGTAGCGAAATTCCTTGTCGGGTGAGTTCCGACCCGCACGA
>JAHFIV010000005.1 GCA_023246225.1 bacterium | reverse complement strand
TGGGAGCGGTTTCATTGGTGCAGCAGGCTTCACCGCCGGAAGCGCTGCGGGCGGTTTACCCGCAGCGAGTCGTTGTACTACTTCGAAAAGCGCCGATTCCGGCGTTTGGAACAGGTCGGCGACTTGGCGGATCCAGTGCGAACGCTCTGCGGGCGCAGCGAGTTTTGCGATTTCTTTCAGAAGGTCCTGTGACGCGTCACGCACCGCATCGGGATTTCGAAAATCTGTACGCTCTCGAACGAGTGTGATGTACCACTCCATATAAGGCACAGCGTCCGCAATCGCCTTTGACCACAGTGCAGGATTTTTCCGGATGCAATCATCCGGATCTTTTCCTGCATCTCCTGGCAATCGAAGAATACGCACCGCAAATCCCGCAGCAACCGCGGTATCGATGCTCCGTCGCGCGGCGTTTTCTCCTGCGGGGTCGTTATCAAAAGAAAGGACCAGTCGTGAAGTGAATCGTTTTAAAATGCGCAACTGTTCTTCAGTGAAGGATGTACCTGAACTCGCTACAACATTTTTTACTCCCGCTTGATGCGAGGCGATCACATCCATGTTTCCTTCCACGACCACTGCAAGATCCTGCGCTTTGATCGCTTTGCGTGCTGCGTCGAGTCCGTAGAGCACGTGACTTTTGTTGTAGATCGGCGTTTGGGTGGTATTCACATACTTCGCTTCGTCTTTCGAATCTTTTCCGTCTGCGCCCGGCATGATGCGCGCAGTAAATCCGATGACGCTTCCGTTCGCATCGCGTATCGGAAACATCAATCGACCACGAAATCGATCAAACGCACCGCGACCGTTTTCGCTTTTTGATGCAAGGCCCGCACGAATGATCTGTGCATCTTTATAATTGCGTTTGCGAAGAAATGTGATCGTGGCATCCCACGCGTTCGGCGAAAAACCGAGGAGGAATTCATCGACAGTTTCTGGCGATAGCGCACGTTTGGTAACGTACGTGCGCGCAACCTCGGCCTGCGGTGATTTTAATAACACCTCGTGAAAAAATTTCGCCGCGAGCGTGTTGATCTCGATCAACTCTTGCCGTTCTGAGTGTGCCTTCGCGTCGTCACGACTGAGGGTGACACCAGCCTTGCGCGCAAGAAAACGGAGCGTGTCAAGGAAATCCAATCCTTCCATGCGCATGATGAATCCAAAAATATCGCCACCTTCTCCGCAGCCGTGGCAATACCACATCTGTTTGTCTGGCGACACATGCAGCGACGGCGTTTTTTCGTGGTGAAACGGACAGACCACCATGAAACTCGCGCCAGTTTTTTTCATCTGCACGTACTCAGACATCAAAGGAACGATGTCTAATTTCGCTTTGATTTCATCGACTGCGCCACCGGTCATACTCATTTGAGAAGCTCGATCAATTCTTGCATCGAGAGTGTTGATGGCGTGGCGCTCGGGGCGTGATCACCGCCGCAAATCAACATTTTTTTGGAGTGATGAAAATACCAACTCGCGTTCGGTTCGCGCTGGTGCAGTGCTTCATAGGCGGAGGTGAGGTCGATCTCTGACGCCGCGTTCGCGCGAACGGTGTGGTAAGTCCCCGTAGGATCCATGATCACGACGAGCGGAAATCCGTGACGGTATCCGTATGAATCGAATTGTCGCGATGTACCGATGACCGCAACCGCTCGTCCGAAACGTGAATCGAACTCAATGCGATTCTTCCAATCATCTTCGAGACGAACCTCGTTTTTTTGCATCGCAAGCAGCGCGTCGAGCAGCGCAAAACCAAATTCTGTCACTTTGCCCGAATCCTTCTCATGACTATCGAAATATCCTTCGATGATCGAAGGGACGGCGAATGAGCGGTACTGCAGCGCACCGAGCTGGCCGGTATCTTCTTGAAATACCCATGCGACAATTTTTTCGACCGCGCGTTTTTCGAGCGCGTCCTGTATCTCGCCGGACACGTCCTTATAGACGAGCGTTGTTGCGCACTCACCGATGTCACCCTTGTGTTCGTCAAATCGTCCGCGACCGACACCTACGGCGAGCACTTCGGGATTACCGTCTACGTCTCCACCTTTTTGATCGGTAGGGATAAAATCGATCGCTGCAGTGCTCGCCCCGGGAAAATACCGTTTAAGCAGCCATAAACCACAGATATCATCGAGATGTGGTCGGATGTGGGTAAGGAGAGTCTTCATGCGCGAACCTTAGCCCAATCATAAGAGCCTGTCTAATATCTCCGTATTCGGCGGTAATCCGAATTGTTCGGCTGCAAGACGTGAGAAAATACTCCCAGTATTTCTGCGTTTTTCAGAGGTTCCCTATGGTTGGTATGTGACGTCAAAGTCAACGACTCCATCCCCTTTTGCGGGTGCAACTTGGAGATGCAGTTTGTCGCCCGGTTTCAATCCGAGTCTTGTGAATTTCATGGCGTGCAAGAGGTCGAGATATGCTGCTCCCAACTTTTTTTGCGCAGCAAGCGTTGTCGTGGCGACTGTTTTCGTGCCGTCAGTGACGGTGAGAGTGAGCGGCCATGCATCAGGCGTCGCCATGCCGACAAGAGCAGCGCTGTTCCCGATAGTTGCATCTGCTGCTGGTGCAGTGATAAGGACGCGTGGCGCAACAGTCACATCGATTTTATCTGCGACGAGCACACGTTCTGTCGTCATAGGACCGGTGATCGCGGCAGTGAAGCCTGCGTGGAGATATTCAAGCGATACCGGCTCACCGTGCACATCACGAACGCGTGTCGCTGCGATCACTTTCACCTGCTGCTCACCGAGTTTTCCTTGATTCACAACAAGTGATGTACCTGTCGGCTCGACCGATACTGTCGTGAGCACACCATTCGCACTGAACACTGATTCGGGTTGGACGACTCCGAGCGCGATCTGTTCTTCTGCGGAAAGGCCAGACGCCCAGCGATTGCGCCGCGTGGCATCAGAAGGGTGTGCTGTAAAAAAATGTGACGCGGAGAGATAGTTCGTGCGACGACCAGAGTCCAGATCAAACGATGCAACGAGAAGTTTTTCGTAACATCGCGGCATATTCTCGGTATCCATACCCACACATAGTAGTGAACCATCTGATTTCAGCGCGGGAACGTGCGCGAGTAAGACGAAACGTGTTGAGCTTGTCCAGAAAGCATCATCAACGACACAGGCCTCACCGCACGGCTGCTCTACTGTTTCAAGAATTGTTCCCGCGTGACCGTAGACGGTTACCGCCGTGTCGTTCGGATATTTTGAAAGGTAGTCAACAAATTTTGTTTTATCTTGCGACCAGATGTAGCGGTTTGCTCGTGGTGGTTGCAGATCGTTCGCGTTCGGGTACGTGATCGCATTGGTTATAAATGTGAACGGTGCGGATGCAGAAGAAACGAATTCGCCACGCGAGAGGTACGGTTCGGTTTTTTTCCAACCACTCAGCCACTGCGCGAAAGTGTCGTTCGTTGCGATCGTGTCTGGCATGTTTTTTGTGAAGGTACGCACGAGCGCACCGAACGATGGTGGATGCGCAACTTTGACAAGCGTGAATAGTCCCACAGCAAGGACAGCCAACACACACGCCATACCAGCGAGCGCTGCGTAAGGATGCGCGTGTTGTTGTGTGGGAGGTTGCATGGGTGCAGGAAAAGGTGCGACGGTTTTTTCATCCACCGCTGATCCGATCGTAATTTTATTGACCAATCGTTGTTGCTGTACGACAGGTTTTGTCTTTGCTCCACGCTTTTTCCTTTTTTGTTGTTTTTTTGGCGTGGGTTTCGGTGATTGTTTTTTCGGCAACTTCGGTACGACAACAGCCTTCAGCGTCGCTGCTGATTTTTTTGGTGGCGGAGGAGGAAGTTGTTTTGGTGCGGGAGGTGTCGTTTTTTTTATTCCTGAGTCACGGCCTGGAACGAGTTTCTTCTGTATCTTCGGTGTTGGCACGACGCCTGCCGGTTTTTTTGGAGTCTTCGGCATACGCCGCCATTTTAGCATAGAGTGGGTATGGTGCGCCAGCTTGGCTTGACAAAGTTGGTGTATAAGTGTGAGGTTGGCCTGTTCGATCGATGCTCAAGGTGAAATCATCGGACAAGGAGGAGATCATGAAGACGTCGCTCATTTCCCGCATCCTGTTCATCGCGTTCACCGCGCTCCTGTTCGGATGCGCGGGTTTCAATCGTGGATGTTCATCCTGCACCGCGCAGTCGTTCGGTGCCGACTGGGTGATCGTCCAAATGGACAACACCGGCAAGCCGTTCCGTTGCTGGGAGCTCCACAATGTGTCGGTGTCGAACGAGGAGCGTTCGGACGGCATCTACTGGACGAACGAGTTCTACGGACACCTCGTCCACATCTCGAACATGTACAACCGCGTTCAGGTGGTCGGGAACGACTGGGCGAGCGCTTACGCCGAGGTCGGCCTCACGCAGGCCGCGTGCACCGCGATCCGCGCGCGCAGGTTCGACCCAGTGAAGAACGAGTACGTTCTTCCGAACAGCCAGGAACACTAGAGCCATGACAAGCAGAGTCACCGTCAACGGCGTCACTTACACCGGTAACCGCAGTGTCGCTGTCGGTAACGGTCGTGTAGTCATCGACGGCAAGGACGTTACGCCGGACGCGAAGCAGATCAGCATCGCTGTGCACGGCAACGTCGAACGTCTTCAGGTCGACTCTTGCGAGAAGATCTCTGTCACCGGAGACGTCGGTAGCGTCTCGACGCAAACCGGCGACGTAGACGTTGGTGGCAACATCAGTGGTTCCGTGCAGACACAGACCGGCGATGTGGATTGCGCCGGTTCCATCGGCGGAAAAGTCAGCACGCAGACCGGCGACATCAAACACCGACGATAAGACGACGACCACTTCGAACCGTCCCGCAATGCTGTGAGACGGTTTTTCTTATTTCAGGATTGCATTTCTTTACAAAATAGCTACAATGCGAACGACCTGGAGAGGTCGCATAGTGGTCGAGTGCGCCCGCTTGGAAAGCGGGTAAACCGAAAGGTTTCGGGGGTTCGAATCCCCCCCTCTCCGCCACGACAATTTCTTATCGGCAGACCCGCTTGCCTATATAGCGCACGGCTGTCGATAGGTGCTTGTCGCCAAGATGAAAACGGCTGGAAGGCCGTTTTTATCGTTCGTGGCCTTGGCCCACCTTCTGTAAATTAAGTGGCAGCGCTATGCTTATCGGAGGGGCTCGAGGACACTAATTTTTCTCAAATGAAGAAAAGCAATCTCCTAGAGAATTTCTACAAATTGGTTATTATAAAATCACGAATACTTTTGCTTGGCCGATGGGCGCAAGGAAAACTGATTTTTGATAAAATCTACCATCAAATTCAACGTGAGTCGCGAGAAACTTTCTTCCCATTTTATGGGCTGCATTCCGAGTCTCTTAAAGAAATTTTGGCAGTAAAGGATGAATTAATAAAAGAATTTGAGAAAGGGTACGATAAAGAATTTAATAAGGCCCTACTTTTACTTTTAAGCCGCTCCATACAACACATAGAAAGTATTTTTCTTTTAACAGAGAGGGGTCTCTATGGTGATGCTTTTATTTTGCTGCGCGGTGTTTTGAGCGACATAAACATGATTTATTACTTGCATTTTAATCCGCACCTAGTTTCCGGATTCATTAAGGAGAGTGATACATCCTATCAACAGGATTCAGATTTTAAAAAAAGTTTTAGTGAGGCGGCAATAGATTATGACTTGAAGAAGCACGGCGTGAAATCAATTAAGGATTCGTTTCAAAAACTTAGTAAGGCTGCACATGCAAGTGCGTGGGGTGCCCAATTTTATGGGACTGCGGGTAAGTCAGGGACTGAACGTCAGAAATTTTTCGTGAAATACGGCCCTGGATTTGAAGCAAAGAAGATTTTGGCGCTATTCGGAATGACTGTTTCTGCCCACTGGGATTTTTTGAACATTATTCTTTGGCACCGGTATCACAAAAATTTAGACATTGATTCTGTTTTTTGGATGGATATTCGTAACCGAGTGAGGCAGCTTAAGCCAAAGATATTAAGTTTGTCCAAACTCGGGGAAGAACTTTTGATCGAATTCGACACGGAGAAAGAACATGATGGCCTAGAGTAATAAGATCACCCCTTATTCATAATTGGTGTTCCTATTAATTAAGGTTTCATTACAAACCATTTTTTATTACTGCATTATCAGCTATAATTTAACTTGCTATCTATGTTTAAGCTGTCACAAAAATATCTCGATCGGTTGTTTCCCTATCAAAAAGAGACAGTTGATAAGTGGTGGCATAGGCTGGCTAAAGTTATTTTTATTTTATTTTGCATCATAATTCCGGCAGTTACTTGGATGAAAGTTGCGGTTTCTGAATTTGATCAATGTTACAATGTTTTTTTGGTTAATTATTCAAATGGCGGCTCGCCCATGCTAATCCGGGAATCAGATCAGGATTATGAAAAAAATCGAGCTAACTATGCGGAATGCATTTCAAGCGCTAAACTCAGCGGTCTCATTGTTGTTATCGTGAATGAAGTACTATTTTTTCTCATTTCAGACATTCTTTATTACAGAATCCTGCTCTATATTATTTTTGGTAGCGCTAAAAAGAAAACCTAGATAAGTAGATTATTATCCGACTCGCTTGCCCTAAGTTCGCTCCGTGATCGACCCTCTCACGAGGAAGCTCTCAATACACCAACTGAGTGGCTCTGAACGTGGGTGACCCGCCCCACGACAATTTCTTACCGGGAGATCCGGGTGCCTAAGGTATTAACATATGATTAGAAAAGAATTTGAAGTTTGGGAAAGACAAAAACGTAAGGAAGAAAAAGAGGCGCTTGAAGCACTGCAAGAAACTTTTGCTTCTAACGGTCTTGCTTATTCCGGCCAGCGCGCTAAGGCTGAAGAGAGGTTGCGCGAAAAGTTCGTTGCAGAGATAGAGACAGCCCGTCTTAAGATGGAGGACGAGGAACATCAAAAAATCTCCTGGGTGCCAAATGGTAACTGGAGACCATGGGTGTTGTCCCTCCTAACGTCAATCGTGGCGTCCATTATCGCTGTATTGGCATCTTTATTTTTGAAGGGTTGGACTACTAAAATAATATTTTGATCATGGCACTATTTAATTTTTTCAAAAAGAAAAAAGAAGAAAAAATCGATAATATTTTTGTTGGAAGATATCAACAAATTTTATTTATCAGACAAATCCTCGGGGAGGACGTGCCAGCTTTAGAAATACAAATTGCGACCAATAAGGACCTCAGCGAACGTAACGAAATCGTGGAGAAGCTAGAAAACTTGGAGAAGTATATGCACTCCGATTTTTTTACCAATCAATTTGATGTATCGAGCGCAAGTAAGGACATCAGTGAGATAGCCAAAGATGGTTACAATAATTCAGTATTGCCGAACGACAGTGAGCTGGAGGAGAGAGTTTTAACGATATATCATAATATCATTGAGTACACGAAAAATTTTGCAAAAAAGAATGGTTCTCTTACCGAAGAAGAAAATGCGAATTTTGATAAAATTATTAGCCGATATTTATCCATAGGTCTCATGACTTGGATGACTTTGGGCGACAAACTTCAAACCAGTGATGAGCAGCACGCATGGGTAATTTTAAGCAGTTTATCGCATGCAAATAAAGAATCTACTGGGTTTGACAAGGGAGATTTAGTAAAAACTGTTTTGACTCTTTTATCTCTGAAGGATGTCAAACTAGAAGCGGAACAGCTTAGGGAAATGAAAAAGAGATTGCTGGAAAGCAAAAAAATTAGTGACCACGAAGCTAATATGATTGAAGAATTGATAGAACAAGGGTTGGATGGGAACAAAAGGCTTCATGAGCAGTATCCTGATAGACGATAACTGGGGCAAAATCGTTTCCATAATTGAGAGAGAGTTGCATATGACCGATCAAGAAGCTATCGAGGCCTTCGACCAATTTAGCAATTGGACATGCAAAGATATCGAAAACGGTATTAAGGGCCAAGCAAACTATTTGGTTGCGTTAGGCCTCGTTTCGTACACCGAATTTCTTGGCGGTCTTTTCACGGGTAATGCGGGAATCACAGATGAAGCGAAGAATAATTTTACTGAGGCGATAAAAAATTTTCCGGCCGAATATACAGAGGTTGATAGAAAAATCGTTTTAGAGGACGGCCCCAGACCAACCATTAAAGGTATTTATAGCGCCGTGCGATGTGGCCTTGTTCATGAATACGGCATTAAAGGAACTGCCGGCGTTCTGAATAATCCGGACGGATTTTGTGCGGAACATATCGGCATCAAGATTGGTCTGTTCGGTGGAAAAAATGGAATTATCTTTTCCACAAATGAATTTTTTAGGGACTATCAACAAGTGCTTAAAAATGTTGCGGAAAAGTTGAATCGAAAGGATCAATCGCTTCTTGATAACATGCGTACTGCATTTACGAGGCTCGCTGCGCGGCAGTTAAAGGCATAAGCCAACATCCTCTTTATGCCAATTAAACTTCTGACAATCGAAAATGTGGCTGATCTATTCTGCGTCTCTAAAACCACGATCTACCGTATGGTGGAAAGCCGCATCATCCCGTTCTACCGCATCAGCCGCCGACTCCGTTTTAAAGAAGACGACGTCTTGGCCTATCTCGAAAGCCAGCGGGTCAAGTCCAAGGAAGAATGGTTTTACGTCGCGCTGCATAAATCTCACAAGAGCCTCTCCACTACCATTTAGTTTCGATAAACTATCCAATCCCAAGGCCACAACAAAAGACACTGCGGATAAAACTGAGGCTTTTTATTTATTTTTCTTTTTCTTTAAAGCCAGGCTGGCTTTAAACCGCTTCTGAGGATCAGAATATCGAGACGGACAACTGTTCATGTGAGTCATGAACTCCCCGTCGGTCCTGTAGAACTGCGATTTCTGACAGTGGGGACATTGAATCAATTTTTTCTTCTCCATATTAGTTCCTATAATGAGAATGAAGCTTGCGAGTAGAATTCTAGCGTGCAGCTAGCGCCAGCTTCCAAGGAATGACACCTTATTTTAACATTCGGCTGACGTGAGTCAACGACAGTTCGACAGCCTTTGGGATTTGGTGGGGAAAATGAGACTGTCCAAAATGCCATAATTCTGTTCCGTTTGTTCCATTTTTACCCCCGACTCACATGCCTCAAATCCACCCGCTCGTCAGACCCTGAAAAAGCCCTACGTTGACTGCACTGGTGGAGCACTTAACCCGCCCACACCGCCACACAGACGGTGGTCTCGCTTTACGCGAGGCCGCCGTCTGTGTGTTTTGAAGGTAGGTAATGCAAACAAATGCGAGAGACCTGGTCTCCTGTTGTCATTCCACCCACGTTTGTCATTCCGGCATCTTCTCTGTCATTCCGGCCTCCGAGCCGGAATCCACATAACAAAGTAGCCAAACGGATTTTGTTTGATCCTTTTTTACGTTTCTGGATTCCGGGTCACGGCCCGGAATGACATATGGTGGCGGAGTGATAAAGAAAAACCGCTCCGCAATACTGCGGGGCGGCTGACGTTAGAACTTCGCGATGATGTAGGGTGAGAGTACGTGCTCCGGTCCCCACGATTTTCCGATGAGGACGACGTGAAGTTGGATGTCGTCTCCCAGCGATTTGACGAGCTGGTCTCGGGTGAGGCCACCAAAATCCTCACCGTCGGTGATGAGGAGGATGTGATTCATGCGGGTCTCTTGTTCTTGACACGCTCTGATGTGCGCCACCGCAGTGCGCACTGCGTTTCCGATGTTTGTGCCGCCACCGATCTCCGCAGTCTCAACGATGTGCGAAAGCAACTGCTCCGCTTCCTGCGGCGTGACTGCCGACAATCGGTCGCGAACCTGGTCGTGGAATTTTTGAAACAAGTACTCCGCCTCGCCTTTGACCGCGTCGACGAGTAGGCTCGCGACAACGCCGCGCGACCACGTGTCTCGCAGTTGTCCATCGGGCATACGTGCGGCGTTATCGAACATCGATGGCGAGATGTCGAGAAGGATGTACAGGCGTTTACCGGTAGTGGTAACACCGAAGTATTCGGGGCGGATCAGTTCGCGCATGACGAATCTGCTGTAGAACGCATCTTCGTCGAGCATCATCTGATCCGGAGAGATCTGTGGCAGGTGCGCCGCGTCATCGACCGGCACGATGTCCATCGTCGCTGTGGGATACTGCAGCACCTGCTTCTTTTTTTCGGTCGCAAGATTGAAGTGGATGTCCTCTTGCGTTGCCGCGCGGTAGAGGACGTCGAGCATCTCTGGTGTGAGACACATCTTTACTCTTTGTAATTCTCTCGCGAGCAAACCTCCTGCGTTTTCGATCGCGCGCATTTTTGCAGCGTCGATTGCATTTGGTGTTGCTGTGGCTGGATTTTTCGTGGGTGGCGTCGCTTTTTTCGACGGTGACGCTCCCGAATCCGCACTCTTTCCTTTGCCGCCACCTTGACGTTTGGCGAGCCAGTAGAGCAGCAGCGCGATCCCGATGACCGCGAGCGCGATCAGTAGCGGGATCATACGACCGCTTCTCCATCGATCAGTTTCCCGACATCACCCTTGATCTTTCCGATGAGCGTGACGAGTTTCTTTTGGCGATCTTCGACGGCTGCGTGGCTCGGGCGGATCGCCGTGACGTCCGACTGTAGTTGCACGAGCACGCGTCGGAGAGCGACCAGCTCATCCGATGTTGGTTGCGCGCCTGTCGCTCCGGCCACCGGGATCGGCTGCGGCACGCGCTTCTCGAACTCGTCGATCAGCTTCATCTGCGTGCGAACAATGTCCGGCTTCCGCTCCTTGACGACCTTTTCGATGAGCGGCGTCGCCACTCCTTTGAATTGGTCGAGTGACGCGGTGTCGTGCCCTTTGCAGAACGCCCATGCGGTCGCGAGGAAGTCGTCCGGTGCGACCTCGTCACGACCGAACAAAAATGCATTCGCCTTCGCAAGTTCCAGCGCTTTGCAGGCGCGGCGATCGGAGAAAATTTTTCCGCTCGCTGTCTGAAATGCCTGCACGATCTGGTCGTGCAAATCGATGAGCACCGGATCGTCGATCCGTGTGTCACGCACCGCGGTCGCGAGTGCTTCGACCCCACCGTACGAGATGCCGCCAGTGGGCCGCTCGTCGCTGAGATACTTCGCAAGCATCCGCCGCCGGCTCGCACCCTGCTGCAGATATTTGACCTGCGTTTGAAAGAGGAATCGGTCCACGAGCGCGCCGAGCGTCGGCGACTGTTTCACGACCGCCTCTGGGTCGGCGTTCGTTGAAGCGAGTGCGGTGTGAAGGTTCGCCTTCTCCCGCTGCACGCCTCGGATGAACCGCCGTTCGTTCAAGATACCGAGCAGCGTTCGGAGCAACGGATCGTTCGCGTCGAACAACTCGTCGAGCTCTGCGAACTGCGCGTCGAGTATCGTCCCTTCTCGGTCGTGCCATATGCGCCCCTCCTCACGAAGCTTTTTCGGATTCGGGATGCCGACGACGTTGCTCTCGGTCATGAACTTCGTGCACTCGACGGAGAACAGATTTGCGTCGGGGAATGCGCCGAAGAAGCGATCCACCAGGCGGGACTTCCCGGTTCCGTACGTGCCGAACACGAGCACGTGCTCGCGCGTGAGCAGACCGTAGACGAGCTGCGTCACGACCGGCTCCCGTTCGGGGAACAGCTCGTTCAGCTCTGCTTGGAGCGTACGAATGGACGAGGCGATCACTGGAAGGGAGGTTGTCGCAGCAGGTGTCGTCGTAACCGAAGTCATTGTCATGAGGAGTCTCCTTGTTCTCTTTTGTGTGGTGCAATGAGCTCACGGCGAGTGAACGCCGTGGCCATATCCTGATAAAACTTTCCGATTTTGTCAATGGTTTATAACTAGGCTCGCATCGCTGTCACTTTAGAGACAGGCACCATAGGGACCGTGACGCGTTACGGGGGCTGATCACGGAATGAAAAAAGCCGCGTCGGATGAACCGAGCGCGGCTTCTAAGATTTACCTCGGTCTGGCGTTGCTCGCTGCCTTGGCCTTAGGTGGCGCGGGGTGCCGAACGCTCCATCGGATGATACCGACAATGAGGGCGATAACGAGAACGATCTCGAACCCCAACCACATGCCTTTGACGACCCATCCGTCGCGGATTTTTTGCATCCCCTCATCGATGAAGCTGGAGTGATAGAGCGAACTGTTCGCGCCGAGAACGTACGCAGCGAAGGGAATTCGTCCCCACTCCGAGCCTTTCGGGAGATCCCAGTCAGCGACGTTGATCGCACTCACAAACAGAGTCTGCAGCGCGATGATCCAATAGATGCTGAAAAAAAGCAACGGATTCGTATCCGTGAGAGGCTCACCGCATACGAGAACGAGTCCTGTGCACGTGAGAATCGAGACCAGAACGGTGACCACGTACATTTTTAACATGAACTTCTCCTAGGATCTCTATAGCATGTACTTTTGCTTTCTGTCAAGATGACCGCATATCATTTTTAATTTTACGCATATGACGAATCGCCCCGCGCATTTCGAAATTCACGCAGAGGATCCCGAGCGTGCAGTACAATTTTATACCAACGTTTTTGGTTGGGAGATTAAAAAATGGGAGGGTGGTCAGTTTGAATATTGGATGGTGATGACCGGCAAGCAGGATGAACCCGGTGGCATCAACGGTGGCTTGCTCCGAAGAAAAGGTTCTGCGCCAACCGAAGGCCAGGCGGTGAACGCGTACGTCACCACAATGGTCGTCGAAAACTATGATGCGATCGCTGCAAAAATTCTTGCGGCTGGTGGCACTGAAGCCGCACCGAAGAGCGCACTCACCGGCATGGCATGGCAGGGATACTATAAAGATACCGAGGGCAATATTTTTGGCATCCACCAGGCGGACACGAACGCAAAGTAACACGACTCCACACATTGTCATTCCGGGCCGTGACCCGGAATCCAGAAAATAAAAGACCAAACGAATTTTGTTTGGTCTTTTATTACGTTTCTGGATTCCGGCTCGGAGGCCGGAATGACATGAGATGACTTGGTTCCGGATCCTGGTCCGGAATGACATTTCCTGAATCAAGCTCAGGATGACAAGAAAATCTTATTTTCCCATCCACTTTTCTTTGAGCGACTCGAACGTCCCCGTTTTGATCGCCGCGCGAATTTCTTCGAAAAGTTTGTTGGTGAAATAGAGGTTATGAATCGAAGTGAGTGTGTAGCCGAGCAATTCACCGGTGCGAAGAAGATGGTGAACGTACGCGCGAGAAAATCGCGTGCATGTGGAGCAGCCACACGCCGGATCGATCGGGCCTTTTTCTGCTTTCGTGCTGCCGTTCAAATGAAAACGCCACTTGTTTGCGCGTGTTCCGCCGGACTCTGGACGGAGGTGCACCATACCCATGCGCGCAAGTCGCGTTGGTGAAATGCAGTCAAAAAGATCGATTCCACGCTCTACCGCACCGAACACATCATCAACGCCCCCTATACCGAGTAAGTGTCGCGGTTTATTTTCTGGAAGAATCACGTTCGTCCATTCGAGAATCCGCCACATGTCATCTTTTGATTTTCCCAGGCTTCCACCGATCGCAAAGGAGTCGAACGGCATCGCGGCGTTCCACTTCGCTGCGTGATCACGAAGATCTTTGTATGCACCGCCCTGCACGATGCCAGCGAGCGCTTGATCGGTCTTGTGCGCAGCAAAAGAACGTTCTGCCCAGCGATGCGATAATTCGAGTGAGTCGCGCGTGTATTCGTACGTTGCGAGCGGCGACGTGCACTCGTCGAGCACTAAAATAATATCCGCACCAAGTTTTTCTTGAATGTCGATCGACCGCTCTGGAGTGAGCATGTGTTTCGATGCATCGAGATGCGAGTGAAACAAAATACCGTCAGAGGTGATTTTTGCGAGCTTCGGCCTCGGCGGAGTCGCCTGCTTCTTCGTATCTCGATCATGCTTTCCTTCGTCGGGAAACATTTTTAGCATTTTTCCTACGCCATGCTCGATAGCAAAACCGAGACTGAAAGCTTGAAATCCGCCGCTGTCGGTCACCATCGGACCGTCCCATTGCATGAAATTATGGAGACCTTCTTGCTCGGCGACCGCCTCGGCGCCAGGACGAAGCATGAGGTGATACGTGTTCGCGAGCGCGATCTGTGTTCCTGTTGCTTTGAGATCGCGCGGATCGACCGCTTTTACTGATGCGCGCGTGCCGACAACGATAAACGCAGGTGTTTCAACGACACCGTGCGGAACGGTAAGCACGCCCGCGCGCGCGAGCGACTTCGGATCTTTATGCGTGATAGTGAACTGCAGTGCGCCCATATTAGTATGCGGTAGTGAGCGTGCGGTGATGCGGCACGTTGAGTCGTCCGGGGGTGATGCTTTCATCCCATAATAACCAGTCGATCTCGCGCGCACTGATCTCTCGACCGAGCGCAGCGATTTCTTTTTTCAATCTTTCAACAACCAAAATAGTGTTCGCACGGATCGCAACTTCTTCTTCGGAATTTTCTGGAATTAATTCTTGAGCAAGGATTCTTTTTTCTACATCAGCTGAGTATACAAAAACGCCATCAGCATGAAATAATTGCGGAAGTTTATAATCAGCAAAACAGGTTAATTTTTCCGCACCGGTAAGTCGTACGACACCACCTGCATTAAAACTTCCCGCGAGGTCGGATGCGCAAATTTGTGCGCGTTTCATTACGGCAAATGTTTCTCCACGCCATACGCGTTCGTCACGATAGCAATCAAAATCTGCAGCAAGAAGATCGGCGAGTCTCGCAGCGTCGTGACCAGCCTCCGCGAGAAGAGTCGAGGGATCGCCGTGATATTTTTTCACGAGCGTTTCGCCAAGATTACGAGCGTTTGCCGCTCGCTCTTCAAGAAGACAGATGTCGCCATCAAACCGCAAAATATTTTTTAGTGTTTTTACATCAATTTGCGTAAGGAACGTAGGATCCCAAAGTGGAATCCCCTCCTCAAACGCACGTTTTAGTGCGACCGAAAGTGCACAGTAGCCATCCTCTAATCCGTACCTTTTTCCTTGGTATTCGGTTACGAATACACTTGGCCAAAAACAAAAATTTACCGCATCGAGAAGCAGCGTATACATCACACTCTTCGGTCCACCATCAAAAAAATGGAGACCGTTGTCCCATGCGGGGATCGGCCGATCTTTAAGTGACACTGCGAGCGCGATCAGCTTCGCATCGTCGATACGTATGTAGGTTTTTTCTGCAGCGATTCGTTCTGCTGCAGCGCGTATGCTTCCAACCATATGACCCGAGAGCATACGCGAAACATTGTGCAAATGCAAGGGTCACTTCTCTTTTGTGAGAGCTGCTCGCACAATCATGGAGTCCGTGAGTAGCTCGATAGGTGCGCGGTCATCGGTAAAAATGTCTGCGCTCGGATCATAACGGACATCGCGAGTCTTTGTGATCGTCAGAGCAACATCATTCCAGGTAGGAGGAAGATGTGTAGTTGCTTCTTCGAGAGGAATCGATTCGTCACTCGCCATCACCACCCTATTCCATTCCGTCGGCATCGGTATCACACGAACGTTTTTAAATTGCGATGCAATAGTATTGACGAGCGTTTTGAGAAGTGGTGAATCATCCGACGGTGCATTCACATTCATAGCGATCATCCCCCCAGGTGAAAGGCGCGCATGCGCAAGTGTAAAAAATTCTTTTGTGGCTACGTGAGGAGGAATGTACACTTGCGTGCTGTACATATCGAATACGATCACATCGAACGTGTTTTTCGTGTGCTGCAAAAACATTCGACCATCCTCACTCACGATACGCATCGGCAAATCACCTAGTGCAAAATATTTTTTGCCGATTTCGATGACCGTGGGGTCAAGATCGACGCCGGTAATGTCAGTTTTTTCTTCTGGCGCAAGAAAAGTGCGAAACGCACGCACACCGCTTCCACCAGCGAGCCCAATGAACGCTATTTTTGGAGATGATCCATCTGCAGAACGACGCAGCCATGGAAGAAGTGCAAGATAATCAAAATACCAACCGGTTCTTTGTGCACCAGGTTCATACACCGATTGGACACCGAGCGATTCATTAAATGTGAGATATCTTTTTTCTCCATCACTGAGCACAGAGATGAGTTGGTACGGTGATTCACGTTGCTCAATCGCTTTTTGTGCAGAAAACAATGGTTGAATTTCTGAATAAGCAAGTGCGGGAATAAAAATGAGTGCCGCTAACGCATCTCGACGCCAAGGGATGAGCGCGAGTCCTAGCGCCATAAAAATCAACGCGATCATTTCGATGGTGTGCCGCGCACCGACAGTCGGAACGAGGATGAGCGTGGGGAGTAATGTTCCAACCACGCTCCCCACGGTCGAGATCGCAAAATATTTTCCTGATGCATTACCTATATCTGAGCCTTCTGACCATTCTTTGAGAAGAATTGGGCCGGCCGCTGCGAGAAGAAAGACTGGGGCAGCAAAAGCGACCACTGCTGCAACGAACGATCCCAAAAAAAGTGCGACAAAGGCAGCAGAAAAAGATGTAAGGAACCCAGATGTGGCGTTCGCGCATATTGGCAAAATAATCACACCAAAAATGAGCGTGATACTCGTTCCACAAAGTGCTGCGCCAACTGTTCCAATTTTTGCTCCTTTCCCCGCAAGATTGCCGCCTGTCCAGTACCCTAGAGCGAGAGCAAGAAGAATGGTAACGATGAGGCTGGTCCAGACAAACATCGACGCGCCGAAAAAAGGTGCAAGCAAACGAGAGGCGGTGAGTTCTACCGCCATCACCCCCGCGCCGATTACGAAAGTGGTAACGCCAAACAGTCGTTTGCTATGCGAGGAACGTTGAGAAATATTCATGGCGCGATGCGAAGGTACCACACACCGTAGAGAAATAGATAAAAAATATATGCGCCGTACATCGTACTGACGACATGCGGCGAAAGACGCCACCGTTCTTTGTTGCTTGCATTGATGAAAAGAACGAGACACACGCCGAGTAAAGCGCTATCGCGAATAGTGACTTCATTTACTCCGACGGTAAATGAGATTGCGAGTAAAAATGCACTTGCGATCGCCGCAGCGATTGCAACAAAACGATTTGCGACAAAAGCGATACCGATCGCCACCTCAAGAACACCGTTAAGATAGATGAAAGAATCGAGGCCTCCTTTCGGGAGCATTGCGATGAACCACGGAGGTATCCAACCGTACCATGCTGATGGATGCACCCATTTATCGATACCGAACCAGAGGAACACCGCACCGACTGCAAATTGCAGCACGGTTATTTGCATCGCTTCAGTTTCCTTCCCTTTGAACAGTCGAAACATAAGTATATTTTGCGAGCCCTAAAATTCCGACCGCGATGAAGAGCAAACATCCATATTGCGCGGGAGTGAGAAGAAAAAAGCGTAGATCAGCACCTGGTAAATCCCAAGCGCGATAAAAATCAAGAAAAAAACGTACTACTCCGTAGCATAGCATAAAAAGGAAAAGGAATCCGCGTTCACTAAATCCTTTATGACGACGGTTGATGAAAAAAAACACCACGAATAATGCAAATCCGAGCAATGAAAGGAGTAGTCCGTGATCAAGTCGCGCGCCACCAGGATAGCGAACTGCGAGCAGCGAGTGTGAGAGCGTACCTGGGTGGTCGTGGATGAGAAAGCATCCGATTCTGCCGATGCCGTAGCCGAGAGGAAGTACGTACGCGGCAACGTTCGCGTATTTCATGAAAGAAAGACCTGCACGTCGTGCGTAAAAAAACGCACCGATCGCCGCACCGAAAAAACCACCGAAACTCGACATGCCACCTTCCCACACTCGTAAAATTTTTAGAGGATCGGCAAGGTATGTGTTCGGTTGATACGCGATCGCATAAAATATTCGTGCGCCGAGAAGTGCGCCCACAAGAATCCAGCAGGCGAAATCGATGAACTGTTCCCTACTCAGGTCGCGGCGTGCAGCTTCTCGTTGTCCAAAAAAAAGTGCAACACCCATACCGAGCGCAACAAAAAGTCCCCATACCTGAATTTGGATCGGTCCAAGTGGGATGGTGGTGAGGCGAAAAAAAGGGATCATAGGTTCTAAATTGCCCCGAGACGTACGAGCGCTTTTTTGAACGTTCGTATCGCGTTGCGTGCGAGGCCGGCGTCAAGATGATAGCTCGTTTCGTGCGCGAGTTGATTGCGTATTTTATGTGCCCACCACACCTCACGCAAATCGGGATACTTGTACTGCGCAAATTTTAATCGCTCACCGAGCGTCATGCCAGGCATGGCGAGCGACTTCAACGCATAGTCAAGCAACTTGTCTGCTTCGATGATCGCGAGTTTGCGGCTCATCTCTCCAGGTGACTCGAGCATCTGCTCGATCTCCATCCACCGTCGCCGCATCGTCTCTCTGTCGGTGCCATCAAATTTTCGTGAAGCAAAAAAGCTGCGAACTTTTGCGATCATCATCCAAAAAATACCGATAATCAGAACAGCAAAAAGAATGGTGATGATCACCCAGAATGCGCTTGCGATGTCGATGGTTACAGACATGATTTATTTCGTCCAATGCACGCGTACAGGGAGATCTGTTCGTGACCACGTAATACGAAGTTCTCCACCTTTTCGCGCGTCATGTATTTGTTTTCCGATCGCAACTGCGAGTTGATTGTCGGAAGTAAATATTTTTATTGCACCACCCGCTTCGGCGATGCGCACTACACGGTCTTCCGGATCACGTTTCATCGCTCGCTTGCCGATGTTTCGCACGAGCGCAAGAATTTCCTCTTTTTCTTTTGGTGCAAATTCGCCATCGAGCGTTATTTCGCCCGCATACGATACCGCCCCTTTTGCATTTTGCCCCGCCCGATGACATTCGTCGCACAAACCGACCGCCTGCGTTGCAAGTTTCATGTGCTCAACAACGAGCGGCGAATGCCAGTGCTTATCATACCAGATCGCTGAACAGCCTTCACAGCGGACAACGCCACCGCGTGGCGCGTTATTTTTTATGACGCCTGAGCGTTGCACTTGTGCTGCACGCACGCCACCGCGTGACATTTTTTCTTTTCTGCTAAGACCACTACGTCCCCGACTTCCCGCTGTTTTTTTTATCATGCGACGCGTCATAGACATAGAGAAATTATTTTATCGAGGTCGGTGAAGAAAGCTGCTCGCGAAGACCTGCGGCATGTTCGTATGCATGCGCAGTACCAAGAATCGTCTTCTCATCGAAGTGTCGACCGATCAGTTGGAGTCCCACAGGTAATCCGTTCGAGAATCCGCAAGGCACGCTTACTGCAGGAAGACCGGCAACGTTCACCGACACTGTATAGATGTCAGAAAGATACATCGCGAGCGGATCATCAAATTTTTCACCGATGTTCCAGGCGACACTCGGCGATGTCGGTGTGGCGATCACATCAACTTCAGTGAACGCTTGTGCGAAATCATTGGAAATCAACCGTCGTACTTTGAGCGCCTTCAAATAATACGCATCGTAATAACCCGACGAAAGCGCATAGGTGCCGAGCATGATACGTCGTCGCACTTCTTTTCCAAATCCTGTGCCGCGTGATTTGCGGTATGTTTCTTCGAGCGATGCTCCAGCGACGCGAGTACCGAAACGGATACCGTCGAATCGCGAAAGATTCGAGCTCACCTCAGACGGCATCAGTACATAATACACCGCGAGTGCGTACTCCGCATGCGGAAGGGTGACTTCTTTGATTTCTGCGCCGAGATTTTCGAGTGCAGCGACCGCATCGCGCACCGCTCGCTCGACATCGCTGTCCATCCCCGAAACAAAATATTCTTTCGGTAATCCGACACGTAAACCTTTCAGAGATGAAGGGAATCGCAACGGTACTTTCCAGGAAGGTTCGAGATCAACACTCGTTGAATCCATCGGATCGCGACCTTCGATCACTGAAAGTACACGCGCAGCATCTTCGGCGGTGCGAGCAAATGGACCGATCTGATCGAGGCTCGACGCCATCGCCATCAGTCCGTATCGCGAAACGCGACCGTAGGTTGGTTTCAAACCGACCACGCCACACATCGCCGCAGGTTGGCGAATCGATCCGCCGGTATCTGAACCGAGCGAAACGATCGCGGAACCTTCGGCGACCGCGACAGCAGCACCACCCGACGAACCTCCGGGAATTTTTTCGGTGTTCCACGGGTTGCGCGTTGGGCCATGACACGATGTTTCTGTCGAGGAGCCCATCGCAAATTCATCCATGTTTGTTTTGCCGACAAGCACAGCACCTGCCGCCTTGAGTCGCGAAACGATCGTGGCATCGTAAGGCGCAACATAATTTGTAATGATGTGCGATCCTGCAGTTGCGCGAATACCTGCAACGAGCATGTTATCTTTTACTGCGACGGGCACACCGTCGAGTATCGAAAGTCGCGAACGACGTTTGATGCGTTCGTCTGCAGCGTCCGCCGCAGTAAACGCTTCGTCTTCTGTGAGCGTCACGTACGCATGCGTGGTGTCCGCATTTTGTCGCGCAACTGTAAGACATTTTTCGGTGAGCTCTCGTGCAGTGAGCGCCCCTTCGTCAAAAGCTGCACCAACTTCGGTGAGTGTCATCCCTGGCATACATCAAGAAAAAACTGCTTTCACCTTGAGGAGATCGTTTTGTCGTTCAGGAAAATTCTTGAGCAGCGCATCTCGGACTGTATCGCCACATGCTGTTGCTTCGTCTTCCCGAAACACGTTTCGCACCGGTAGGCTGTGTGCCATCGGTTCAATATCAGAGGTATCAACTGCGGCGAGTTTGTCGACATATTCAAGAACAGAAGAAAGCTGCGATGCAAACGCAGACTTCTCTTCTGTAGAAAGTTCTAATCGACTGAGCGTTGCGATGTGCTCAACTTCTTCAATGGAGAGTTTCATACAACTATTGGATCTAGGGAACCTAGCCTAGCATAGCGAGGAACCGGCTTTCGTTCAAGATGGTCACGCCTAATTTTTTTGCCTTTTCTAGCTTTGAACCTGCTTCTGCGCCAGCGATAACGTATGTTGTTTTTACGCTTACCGATTCGTGTATCTCGCCGCCACGTGCTCGAATTTGTGCCTTCGCTTGATCACGACTCATTTTTTCAAGCGTCCCAGTGAGTACGAAAGTTTTTCCAGTGAATGGTCCTTTTACTGCGGGTTTTGCACGGTCAACTTCCAGTTCTTTGAGGAGGCGGTTCACTGCAGAAGTGTGTACTGGGTCACGAAACCATTCTGTAAAACTTTTTGCGACCACACCACCGATATTTGGTACCGATGCTAACTCTTTTTCGCTTGCAGTACGCGCCGCGTCGATCGTCTGAAATTTCGCTGCGATGTCTACTGCTGTTTCTTCACCAACATGTCGTATGCCGAGTCCATAAAGAAATCGTGCAAGCGACACACGACGTCGTGATTGAATCATCGCAATCATTTTTTTTGCAGAAACATCACCAAAACCTTCGAGGGTGGCGAGATCTTCTTCTTTTAATTTATATAAATCCGCAGCGTCACGAATGAGTCCTTCGTCGAGAAGTCGTTCGACAATTTTATCGCCGAGCCCGGGCATGTCGACACCCCCCTTCGATACGAAGTGCAGGATGTTCAATGCGGTTCGTGCGTAGCATTCACGATTTGTGCAATACGCAGCTACCTCGCCTTCGTTCCGCGCAACGATCGACCCGCATTCCGGACATTTTTTCGGCATGGAAAACTTTTTTTCTTTTCCGTTCCTTGCCTCAACGATCACTTTAATCACTTTAGGAATCACATCCCCTGCTTTTTCAATCACCACGGTGTCCCCGATACGTACACCGAGACGTTCGATCTCATCTTGGTTGTGTAGCGTTGCATGAGTGACCGTTGTCCCTGCGACACGAACCGGACGCATCACCGCAACTGGCGTGAGCGCGCCGGTACGGCCGACCTGCACGCGGATGTCCTCGATGATCGTCGTCGCTTGTTCTGCAGGAAATTTATAAGCAACCGTTCCGCGCGGAGTTTTTCCAACCACACCGAGCTCCTCAGAGACATCATCTCGATTAACGACCACCACAACGCCATCGGTCCAATATGGAAGTTTCTCCCTTTTTTTTCCGACATCCTCGTGATATTTTTCAACACCTTCTGCAGTAGTGACAAGTTTGGAGAGCGGATTTATTTTTATGCCGATCAGCTGCAAAAATGCATGCGCCTGCTCATGTGTGGTGAGACCAGCGTCAGCGAGCAAAGCGTATCCAAAAAAATCGAGTTTTCTTGCAACCGTGATCGAAGGGTCGAGTTGACGAACGCTCCCCGCAGCAGCGTTTCGAGGGTTCGCAAAAATTGGGAGACCCGATTTTTCTTGACTGCGATTCAGCGCTTCGAAAACTTGTTTGGTCATGAACACCTCGCCACGCACTTCAATTCGTCCTGTAAGAGTAGCGGTAATCGCGCAAAACTTTTTTGCATCGATCGTGTCGTGAAAACGAGCAACAAACGCATCGACATCTTTTTTTTCTGGTTGTCGCAGTCGCAAAGGAATCGCATCGATCGTTCGGAGGTTTTGTAAAATGTCTTCCCCGATCGTACCGTCGCCTCGCGTGGCTCCGGCAACCAACACACCATCCTCATAAATGAGCGACATTGCGAGTCCGTCCATCTTCATCTCACAATACAACGCATCGATCGATCGTACGGTGAGTTTTTGAATACGCGTCATCCAATCTTTTAGTTCCTCAAATGAAAAAATATCCTCCATCGACAACATCCGTGTTCGATGACGGATTTTTGCAAATTTCGACAGCGCTTTTCCTCCGATTCGCTGCGTAGGAGAGTCGGGTGTAATAAGTTCGGGATACTGCTGCTCAAGCGTGTACAGTTCATGCTTGAGGGAATCAAGCGCGGCTTCTGAAATCTCCTGCTTGTCGAGCACATGATAAAGATAGCGATGGTAGTCGACCGCTTTTTTTAATTGCTCGATCCGTTGTTTTGCTGCAGATTTCGTCATACCAATCGATTAAACCATGCAAGGGAACCTCTGGAATATAGTTTTTCAGAGGTTCCCAAGAAGTTGTGTGCCAAAAAGCAGCATTGCAACAGATGAGGCTGAGAGAAACGTTCCGAACGGAATTTTGCTCTGTAGTTCTTTTTTGTGTAGAACGACCAACGCGGTGCCGTAAATCGCACCGGTGATGTAGGCGAAAAAAATCGCTGCGAGTCCGTACCGTGCGCCGAGCGCTGCACCGATGAGTAATCCGAGTTGGATATCGCCACCACCAACCCACCGTCCTTTCGACATCGTATATTGCACATAAAAAAATCCTGCGCCGAGAAGCATGCCGAGCGCGAGAGATGTGACGGGCATGCCGAGCGCAACATTTCCTACTACAGCGATCACCACCGCAGGCAGTGTAACACTGCGAAGAATCAACATGTGGCGAAGATCGAATACAAAAACAACGATGAACGTAGCGATCAAGTACCAATCGAGCAGGAGCCGCGCAACGTTCGTAAAAGTGAGTGGTCCACGAAGAATCAGAATGGCTGCGATAACAAAAAGTGTCCCGGTAATAATCTCTAGTACTATGTAAGAGGGGTCTACTGGATGATGACAATATCGACAACGTCCTCTAAGTGAGAGGTAGCTTACGATCGGAATCAGGTCATGGAGCGCGAGAGTATGCGAGCAACGCGTGCAATGTGATCGCCCAAATACAAATTGTTCTCCGGTGTGGAGACGCCAAAGCACCACAGAGAGAAAACTTCCGATTGCGGTACCGAACATAAAAATAAACGCAGCGAGGAGCGGTGTCATGTGCGTAGCATAGCACACACTTTTTATTCCGGCTTTCTTTTCCCTGTCATTCCGGCCTCCGAGCCGGAACCCAGAAAATAAAAGAGACCAAACAAAATACGTTTGGTCTCTTTTTTACGTTCTAGATTCCGGGTCACGGCCCGGAATGACAATAGAAGGAAGGCTGGAATGACAAAGTGACAAATTGTGGACCTTATTGAATCCCGTTTGGCGAAGCGGTATGCGGACCAGCAGCGAGCTCACCGACCGCGCCACCGAGACAGAAAGTAATCGTGTAGGTAGTTCCTGCGGCGGAAGAATAGGCGTAGGCGTTGTTTGTGGTGTTGCAGGAACCGTCAGCGGGCAGCGCTGGTGCAGGGACGAGACCCATGTATGTTGTTCCACCCGCACATGACGCTGTCCACGCACCACTCGAACAAAGCGCTTTATGATTTGCATCCCCAAGCTCAACAGCGTTCGTTGCTGTCGGATAGTTGTTTTGATCTGCAAAATATAATTCGAGCGCGGTTTGCACTTGTTTGATATCTGCTACACGTTTCGCATCTCGTGATTTTTGTCTTGCGCTATTTAAAGCGACCACAGCGAGCGTCGAAAGCAAGCCGATGATAGCGACAACCACGAGCAGCTCAATGAGTGTAAAACCTTTATTATTTACTTTTGTCATACGTTTTCGCTCTTAAAAGTAGGCGAGAATAACAAATGCTAGTGTAGCAGATTGCGTCGACCTCTGCAAAAAATTTACTCGATGTCTCTCATCGCAAGTCCAAGTGATGTGGCGAAACGAGGGCCGATCTCTTCGAGTACTGGACGAAGCTCATCCGAGTACACCACCCGCGCCCACGGATCACCGACGTACGTTTTAATACCCATCGCTTTTGCAAAATACGGGGCGAGCGCAGGAAGCGCCGCCGATCCACCGGTTAAAATAATTTTTTCAATATTTTTTCCTTGACCCGTATCTCCCTCAGTCCTCCCGAGATACAACTTCATTGAGTATTGCAGTTCAGTGAGAAGCGGCGCGATAGACGTTTCAAAAATTTTTGGTAGTCCTTCGTTGGGATACATCGAGGAAATGCCTTTGATATCGCATTTTGTTTGCTCGGCAGTTTTGATATCCATAGCGAGTGCGTTCGACATCGCTCTTGTGAGCGTTGCCCCGCCGATGTCGACACTGCGCGTCACAAAAGGAATACCGTTTTCAACGATGATAATGTTCGTTCGAACCGATCCCATGTCGACGATCATCGTTGTCGAACGATCTTTGCCGATAAGCGAACGTATCAACGCAAAACTTTCTGTTTCAAGACTGAGCAGTTCCAGTCCTGCAAGTTTGAAGACGGTCACGTATTTTTGCACCATCGTTTTCGATGCGCCAGTGACGAGCACTTGCATGGTTTTTGCTTCGTCTTTTTTATCGACAGTTTTTTCAATTTTTGTTTTATCTCCTGGTGGTGCAACCAATTTATAATCAAGCACCATCTCCTCAAGAGGTACCGGCATTAGTTTTCGCGCTTGGCGCTGCACTGCGTCACGAAGATTTTTTTCGACGGTTTTCGGAACAGTGACCACCGCACTAAAAATTGATGCGATCGGAAGTCCAGCGATGGTACGCGTGGTGCTCGTTTTACTTTTTTGCACGATCTTCCTTAAAAGGTCGGCGGTTTCTTTTGGTGCATCAACGAGATTCACCGGCTGCGCATCAGGAAGACGCTCGGTGAATCCGTAGGTAAACAACCGCGCTCTCCCCTTTTCATTTTGGAGTTCAACAAGCTTAATCCCGCCAGTACCAAGATCAACACCGAGATAACTCTGTTTTTTACTACCAAAAAACCCCATAGACACCTCCTAGTATACAACTTTTCTTTGCGACGCACCACGTGTCATCGTTTCCCGTGATGCTTATCGATCGCCGCGTTTACGAGTCGATCTGCGTGCGTATTCTGTTCGCGCCGCACGTGGGTGAACGTCACCTTACGAAACGAAAGTCGAAGATTATGCACTTGCATAAAAAGTATGGCAAGCGCAGCATTTTTTACTTTATAAATACCGTTCAATTGACGCACGGCGAGCTCAGAGTCCATACGCATTGCGACCTCGTCTGCACCGAGCTCCTTTGCATGCGTGAGCGCATCGACGATCGCCATGTACTCGGCGTAGTTGTTGGTCTGCGCACCGAGATACCGCGAATGTTCTTTCACAACGTTCCCCTCTTCGTCCGTGATGTACACACCCAAGCCAGCGGGACCAGGGTTCCCGCGTGCTCCACCGTCAGTATAAATAATAAGTTTCATATGAAAAGGTTTAAAGATGTAGAAGTCCGTATCTCTAAACTTTTACACCTTTTAACCTTTTTACCTCCACTCTTTCTGTTTCCGCTGCACGAACGTCGACGAGCTTCAGTTGAATTTCTTTGTTCCCGTTCCACGCATTGATACCAAGTTCAACAACCGCATCGACGGTCATCCCGGGGCAGATCCCTTCTACTTTGGAAACAAAATTGAAACCGATGAATTTTCCTTCCCTCGGGAGATCGCCGCGCGCCGCGATACGAACGGTATTTTTATTTTTACCAATGATGTCAACAGCGGATACATCGAGACCGCGAAGTAAAAACTTCGGCCGCGGATTCCCTTCACCGTACGGCTCGAGCTTCGCTATCCAGTCTATCAAATCCCATGTCACTTGACTCATCGCGAGTTCCGCATCGATGTCGATCGCGGGACGGAGATCCACGTCCGCGAGAATCTCGTCCGCATATCCTTCGACCGCACGACAAAACGCGGCGTAATTTTCTTCGCCCATAATGGTGAGACCGCATGCTTGCGGATGTCCACCGTATCGCGCGATGTAGTCCTTTGCACTGTCCATCGCCTTCACCACATCAAACTCAGGAATACTCCGACCAGAACCGACGATCCGTTCACCCTCGCGTCCAAATACAAACACCGGCCGTCCGCGCTCGTTCGCGATCCGACCCGCAACGAGCCCGACGATCCCCGCAGACCATCCTTCGCCTATGATGCAATGTATTTTTCTCTCTCCCTGGAGAGCGACTACCCGTTTCGCCACTGCCATGATCTCTTCGGTATATTTTTGTCGGTCACGGTTCGCTTGGTCGAGTCGCTTCGCGTACTCCGTCGCGTCTTCTTCTGTTTCTGCCATCAAACATTTGAACGCAAGCTCTGCGTGCTCCATCCGTGACGCCGCGTTGATGCGGGGACCGATCGAAAATCCGACCGAAGTCGTATCCATCGAACCAAACTCGAGTCCCGCGGCTTCGATCAATTTCCGAAGACCGATCCGTCGAGTTTTATTCAGCACTACGAGTCCGTATCGTTCGAGCGTGCGGTTTTCTCCGATGAGCGGCATCACGTCGGTGACGGTCGCGATCGCCACGAGATCCATCAACCATTTTTCATACCCGACTTCATAAGACGAACCCTTTCGCGCACAGTAAGTAATGAATCCGCACGCGAACTTAAATGACACGCCGACCGCTGCGAGTTTTTTAAAAGGATACGTTTCGCCCTCGACGAGCGGATGCAGGATGATGCAATCAGGAATTTTTGCGGGGATCTGGTGATGATCGACCACGATCGTGTCCATCCCGCATTTTTTTGCGAGTGTGATCTCCGGTTCGCACGAAATGCCACAATCGACGGTGATCATCAGCGTCGCGCCGTCTTTCGCAAGACGCTCGACGTTCTCTGGTCGCACACCGTACCCATCTTTTTCGCGATGCGGAAGATAACTCGTGAGCAGTGCGGGGTCTTTACCGAGTCGTTTCGCCGCATCACGAAACGTGGTCATGAGCACGGTCGAGCCGGTGATGCCGTCGGCGTCATAATCACCGTGAATCACAACCTTTTCGCCGTCATGAATCGCATTCCAAACGCGTTCACACGCAGCCTCCATATTCCGAAACAAAAAAGGATCATGCAAATCCTCATAGTCTGGCTCAAGAAATTCATCGACCGCGTCTTGCGTCGAAATCCCACGATTCACAAGAAGCCGCAACGCAATCGGGTGCACCTCCGGAAATCGCTGCGTCATTTCTCTCGATACTTCGGGCGCGACACGCCACCGTTTGTCCATATTATCGTAATGCCGGCGCGGCGATACCGATAACAGTAACGATCGCAACAAATGCGTAAAGGGTGACTGCGAATATTTTTTTCACGTGTCTCCGACGAAGTTTAAATTTCTTCTTTTCCATACTAATCTCGTTTCAATACTGCAAGATACGCCTCTGGGGGAATGTCGACGCGGCCTTTGCCCGCCATACGCTTCTTACCCTTCTTCTGTTTCTCGAGCAATTTCATTTTGCGTGTCCAGTCGCCGCCAGAAATATCGGAGACGTCTTTGCGATACGCCTTGATCCGTTCAGAAGCGACAATTTTCGCGCCGATCGATGCTTGGATTTTCACCTCGAATTGTTGGCGTGGGATCGCGTCTTTCAACTTTTCAACGATGCGTCGTCCTTCGCGCGCAGCGGCGTCGCGATACACGATCGACGCGAGCGCTTCTGCCGGTTCATCCGCAACGAGAATGTCCATGCGCACCACGTCGGCCTGGCGATATCCTGAAAATTCGTAGTTAAGCGATGCGTATCCTGACGATACGCTTTTCAATTTATCATAAAAATCCACAAGGATCGACGCGAGCGGAATTTCATAATGTAAAATCACACGACCTTCGCCCGATGACGCCGCAAGAAACTCAGTGTCGCGATACGTCCCGCGCTTATCCTGCACGAGTGCCATGATGTTGCCGAGATATTCGCGCGGCGACACGATGTCGGCCTTCACCCACGGTTCCTCGACGTACGAAATCGTCGACGGGTCGGGCAAATCCGCCGGACTTTTTGCGTCGATCATCGCGCCATCGGTCTTCTTTACTTTATATGCAACCGACGGCGAGGTCACCACGAGCTCGAGGTTATGTTCACGGCGGATGCGCTCTTGCACAATCTCGAGATGCAGCAACCCAAGAAACCCGCAGCGGAATCCAAAGCCGAGCGCAGAAGAATGCTCTGGCTCGAACGCAAGTGACGCATCGCTCAGTTTGAGTTTGAGCATCGCGTCACGTAACCGTTCAAACGCATCGCCTTCTTTTGGAAAAATGCCGGCGTACACCATCGGCATGATGTCTTTGTAACCGTCGAGCGGTATCACGCCGCGCTCTTTAAAATCAGAAACAGTGATCGTGTCACCAACTCGACACGAATCGATCTGCTTAAGACCACCGACGATGTACCCGATTTCACCGGCACCGATCCGATCGGCCGTTTTTAATTTTGGCGTGAAGTAACCGACCTCGATGATCTCACTTTTCACGGCAGTCGCTGCGAGTTTCATGACTTCATCACGCGCCGCAGAACCATCGAACACGCGCACGAACGCAACGACTCCTTTATAGGTGTCGTACGTCGAATCAAAAACGAGCGCACGGAGCGGTCCGTTCGGATCGCCGGTCGGCGGCGGCACGCGCGCAACGACCGCCTCGAGAATTTCTGAGACGCCGGCGCCGGTGCGACCGGACGCGTACAGCACATCTTCTGGTGCGCAGCCGAGCAGATGCACGATTTCATCACGCACACGCTCTGGCTCCGCACTCGGAAGATCTATTTTATTCACGACCGGAATGATCGTGAGATTTTGTTCGATTGCAAGATAAAGATTTCCAAGTGTCTGCGCTTGCACACCCTGCGTCGCATCGACAAGAAGAACCGCGCCTTCAACCGCCGCGAGTGAACGTGAAACTTCATAGGTGAAGTCGACGTGACCCGGCGTGTCGATGAGATTGAGCACGTAGTCGCTACCATCCTTCGCGCGATACGGCATGCGCACCGGCTGCAGCTTGATCGTGATCCCGCGCTCGCGTTCGAGATCCATCGTGTCGAGCAGCTGATCGCGCATGTCACGCTTCGCAATCGCGCCGGTCGTTTCAAGCAAACGATCGGCAAGTGTGGACTTGCCGTGATCGATGTGCGCGATGATGCAGAAATTTCTGTACCGGGACATTTCCATATGGATAGGCTCCTCTACTCAACGTTCAAAGTTTCTTCTTCCTGCACTACGTTCATCTGGCGAACCCCAGAAACTTTTTTTGCGTAGAGCGCCATCACCTCTTTCGCTTCCTCACTACCGATAACATACGCCACCGCGAGATATGTTGCGATACCCGCGATGCCCGCAACGAATCCTTGCGTAAAAATGCCGACACCGGTTTGCATATTGACCACACTCGCAAGCACCGATTTCATCATTTGAATCACAAACGCCATAAGAAGACCAGCGCCGCTCATCTGCGCAAGCGCTCGGAAAATTCGTCGTTCACCGAGATCACCGATGCGATGACGAAGAAAACACCAGAGTAATGCGAGATCGAGAATGCTTCCTAAAGAAAATGCGAGCGCGAGACCAGGTGTTCCCATGCCGTGCACGAGAAACTGCCATGCGAGAAGACGCTCAACAACTACCGCAAACACTGCGGTGAGGAGCGGTGTCTTCATATCTTGGAGAGCGAAAAATACGCGAACAACTAAAGGATACAACGCCTGCGCGAAAAGTGAGAGTGTAAAAAATGCGAGTGTGTTTGCGGTACTGATCGTGTCACCCCAATCGAAACGACCGGTGCCGAGGATCACGCGAATGATTTGCGCGCGAAGCAACAAAAACGCCACTGTCGCAGGAATGATCAAAAACAACACAGTGCGCACAGTGCGACTAAACTGCGCGACAAGTTCATCTTTTTTCTCACGTGCTGCGAGATCAGAAATTATCGGAAACGCCGCAACCGCAAAGGAGACACCGAGAATTCCTACGGGAAAATTTTGAAGATTATTTGCAAGATTGAACACTGCGATCCCACCTGCGCCGAGCGTTGACGCAAGGCCGGTGAGAATAAACAGGTTCACTTGGCTCACCGCGAGACTGGCGATCCGTGGCACAGAATGTTTCGCGATCGTAACCACGCCTTCATGCCCAGGCTTCCACAAAAAATGAAAACGAAATCCGATCGCGCGACACGCGAACGCTTGCACGAGAAAATGTGCGAACGCACCGAGGACCACGCCATAAGCGACGCCACGAATACCGAGTGTCGGTGCAAGGAAAACGATGCCGGTAATAATGCCGACGTTGTACATCACCGGCGCGAGCGCGTAGATAAAAAAACGCCGCTTGGTTTGCAAAATGCCACCGAGCACGCTCGAGAGACCGAGAAACACCGGCGAAAAAAACATCACGCGAGTAAGCGAAACGGTGAGCGCGCGCTCTGGTTCTGAAAATCCCGGCGTGAGAAGCGTGACTAAAAATGGCGCGGCGAATATGCCGATCGTGGAAAGCGCGACGAGTGTCACGCCGAGAACGGTCATGAGCGCTGACGCGAGGGTCGAACCCTCTTCGCCGACACCATCCTCTGCTTCGCGACCTTTCGCGAACACCGCAGCGAACACCGGAATAAATCCTGCAGTGATCGCACCGAGGACGAACAAATTGTAGATGAAGTCAGGTGTACGAAACGCCGCGTAGTACGCGTCGAGTTCGGTGCCGGCGCCGAACGTGCCAGAGAGCAGCCGATCACGCACGATCCCCACGAATCGACTCGCAAGCGTCGCGCTAGCCAAAAGCAACGCCGCCGAGCGAATGGAGGTGGATTCTTTGCGGAACAGCTTCTCCAAAAGTGCCTTGAACATAAGAGCCTGAAGTATAAGGCGCGATAAACAGAGACGCAAGGTTCGATGCCAAGCACAAATTCAAAGGGTGGCACTTTTTGTCACTTTGGTGCCTGGCACCAAATGCCCTTTTGGTGCCAGGCACCGAACTCAGTTCTTATAACATTAGGCTCGCGAGACCGAGAAACACAAAAAATCCACAGCAGTCGGTGAGCGTCGTCACAAACACCGTCGACGCGAGCGCGGGATCGATGCGAAACGCCTTCATTGTTATAGGAATCGCGACGCCGCCGAGCCCGGCGATGAAAAGATTGACGGTCATCGCCGCAAGAATCACGAGCGCGAGATGAAAATTCCCCGACCATGCATACGCGATCGCGCCCATGATGACGCCGTTCACAAATCCGTTCAGCGTGCCCGCAAGTACTTCTTTAATGATCGCACGGGCTGTGTTGATATGGTCAAGTTCACCGAGTGCGATCGCACGAATCACGACACCGAGTGTTTGCGTTGCGGCGTTGCCACCCATCCCCGCAATGATCGGCATGTACGCCGCAAGAATCACCACGCGTTGAATCGTACCTTGAAACAAGGTCACCACCCACGCCGCAAGAATCGCCGTTGCAAGATTCACAATCAGCCACGGAAGTCGACGTCGCACGGTGAGATGCACCGGATCGGTGATACGATCGTCCTCATGTACACCGACGAGACGCGAAATATCTTCCGCGTACTCTTTTTCCATGACCTCGAAAATATCGTCGGCCGTAATCACGCCGAGCACTTTTCCTCGCAAACCAACGACGGGAATTTCGATCGCGTTCTGTTCATCGAAAAGCTGCGCGACTTGTTCTTGATCAATCGTCGGCGCAACGCTCGGGTACGTCGTGGTCATCACTTCTCGAAGAGATGCGTTCGGTGCTGCTTGGATCAATCGCACGAGCGTGAGTGTTCCTACGAGCGCCCCTTGATCATCGATAATATACAAAAGATGCGATTTCGTGCGGTTTCCTGATTCCTTTGCGAGCGCATGTCGCGCCTCATCGACACTGAGCGTTGCATGCAGGTGAAGAAATTCTGTTTTCATGAGACCGCCAGCGGTCTCTTCGCCGAAGACAAGCAGCGGGAGTAGCCCGTGCGGATCAGATCGACGAAGATCGGTGAGCAATTTCGTGCGCTGCGACTCCGGAAGCATTTGAATGATGTCGACCGCGTCGTCTGATTCAACACCATCGATCATTGCACGAAGTTCATCGAGCGAAAGTGCAGGAAAAATACTCTCTTGCGAATATTCGGAAAGTTTCTCGATTATCGCACCCCGACGAGCAGACGACAGTGCGCGAAAAAAACGACGTTTATCACGCGGTGTGGCCCCGTCGATCGCGTGCACAATCTCATCATCGCTCCCTTCAGGAACGATCGGCGCAGCTTTCAATAATTTTGCTCGCATTAAAAAATTCCTCCCCGCCATAGTATATAAAAAGTATAGCGAAAAATTTATGAGAAGTCGTCAGCCCAAGGAGATTTTTCCTCGCTTTTTTCCCAGTAAAGATTCTCGCCGTCGACAACCACGGTCATCGGTTTCAATTTTTGACCATCCGCACCAGCAATATTTTCTCCGGTCGCCGCTTGGAATTGTGCACCGTGCCATCCGCAGGTCATTTTCTTTTCACCATCATACCGAACCATACCACCCATGTGCGGACAAAAATTTTCGTAGGCGACAAGAGTGCCTTTCATGTTCGCTACGATGATCCGTTTCCCTTGCACGATGAATGTTTTTCCGTGACCAGGCGTCACCTCTTCAACTTTTCCGAGCAGTATCCGCACCATGTTATTTCTTTTTCCCCGTATCGCGAGAAGCGGTCGGCTTTTTATCGTATCCGAAGGTGTATTTAAAAATATCCGAAGTGACTTTTCCGCGCGTACGCAGATGAAGTTCGCAGAGCAAATATTTAATCATGATGTTCAATCGACCGTCACGATCGAACCTGCGCACCGACACTGGAATTTTTGACGTTTTGAGTACACCGAACTTTGCGATTTTTCCTGCACGGTTCACGTAATCATGATCCTCCGCGAGAGTGATCTCCGGATCGAAACCGTGCAATTTTTCGTGCACAGATTTTTTTACAAAAATACACGATCCTGGCGCGTGCGGCACTGTCGCTTGCGTGACGAGCATGAAATAATTGAACACCTCGTGAAACACTTTATCGATTTTTTTATCGGAGAGCGGATCGATCTTGCACGCTGCCGCGCCGAGTCCACGCTTTTCAAATTCTGCGATCGTAATCTGTAAAAACCACGGATCGGGAAGAACGACATCGGCATCGAGAAAAAGAAGGTTCTCCCCTTTCGCTGCCGCCGCGCCGTTATTGCGACCGACGGCTACTTTGCCACCCGCAACGACTCGCGCACCAAAACTCGCCGCAACTTCGCGGGTTGTGTCGGTGGACGCAGCATCCGCCACGATCACCTCGTAGTCCTTATATGTTTGCCCCTGAATCGAGCGGAGCAAAAAAGGGAGGTATTCTTCTTCGTTATAGGCGGGAATGATGATGGAAAGCATATGTCGCTCACAGCGTAGCAGAGTGAGGGGTTCAGAGGGAAGGGATTAAGGCTGTTTCTCCTACGACACACGACGGTCAAATGTAATAAAAATAAGCAGGAACGTCAAGATTCGACACAAATTTACTCAAAAAAAATTCTTAGAAAATATGATTGACAAAATACCCTTCTCCGGATAACTTAAGAAAGCTTTACGCCTGAATAAGGCGGACCGCATCAACCACAACGCCACAACGAAGAGGGTCTCATGCAAACGTTTTCACTCGTCGGTATCGATCACAACGTCAACGGTCAAGACTTCCAGAGACAGCTCTGCCAGGTGAACGCCGACACCCTCGAGGAAGCTGCGCGGAAGCTCGGTGGACATCTCAAGGACACCAGGCTCGCCGGCCACGCCTCAGTGTACGACCTGATCTTTCTCCCCAAGTTTCCATGCGGCACGTTCGTCTGCGGAGATGATACGAGATCCACGTACATCAAGGCGATCGACGCAATTCGTTCTTATCGGCCAGTGGTCTCACGGATGGTCGCTGCCTCACTTCTCGAGGGCTGCAAGCTCCTCGTGCTCGGCCAGGTCCCCTCCATCACCTGACCCAACGCTCCCAACCCAACGACGGCCGCAACTCTGCGGTCGTCGTTTTTAGTTTTCTGGATTCCGGCTCGGGGGCCGGAATGACAAAGGGGAGGCCGGAATGACAGAGGTGGTCAATGCATACAACGCGATGCCGCACGCGACCGCGACGTTGAACGATTCTTTTTTACCGACCATTGGAATTTCGAGTGTAGCGTCGAGACGTTTTTGTAACGCTGGTGTGAGTCCACGCACTTCGTTGCCGAGGACGAGCGCAATTTTTTTTGACGGATGAAATTTCCCGATCTTCATCGCGCCATTAGTGCGTTCCAGTCCAACGACGTCATATCCTTCGCGCTGCAATTTTTCGACCACGCGCCATGTGTGTCGTGCATGTTCCCACGGCACCGTGTGCTCCGCGCCGAGCGCAACTTTTTTTAAACCGTTCTGCGCTGGCGTGCCGGTGATTCCGCAGAGAAAAATTTTCTCCACACCAAAACCATCGGCCGTGCGAAACATCGAACCGACGTTATACAAACTGCGAATGTTATCGAGGATGAGAACAACTTGCATGCAAATTCAATCTCACATTTCTTCTTTGTCATTCCGGCCTCCGAGCCGGAATCCAGAAAAATTAAAATGCCAAACGGATGTTGTTTTGCTTTTTTTCTGGATTCCGGGTCACGGCCCGGAATGACAGAAGTGTGGGTGGCGGAATGACAATCACATGCGTTGACGGGACACACCTAAGGCGCTACACTATCATGAATATGAAATTTGGTGATAAGGCCATCTTCAAGATTACCGACATCGACAAAAAGGGTCGAGGGTGCGGGACGGTGGGCACACGAAAGGTGTGCGTTCCTTTTGCGGTTCCTGGAGAAGAGGTTGAGGCGCGCATGGTCGCACGCAAACAAGGCGTTGTGAGGATGGAGATCGATCGCGTGATCACCCCATCCCCAGCTCGCGTCACCCCGCGCTGCCCGTACGCAGGACGCTGCGGCGGATGCGCGTGGCAGCAATTTGATTACGCACTGCAACTCGAAATGAAACGCAGTCTTGTCAACAAAAGTCTTGCGTCATGCACCAGCGACGCAACGATCGACGCGGTGATTCCCTCGCCGTCACTCTACTATTATCGTAATCGGATGGATTATGGTATCGGCCCGAACGGCGAACTCGGTCTCAAAGAACCCGGTCGCTGGAACGCGTATGTCGATCTCGACACGTGTTACCTCCTCTCACCAGAATCGGTCGAAGTGATGCGAATTTTCCGCACGTATCTTCGTGAAGAAAACCTTGAGCCATGGAACGTCCGCACGCATACCGGCTACGCGCGCTACCTCGTCATCCGCGAAGGAAAAAATTCGGGAACGCGCATGGTGATGATCGTGACGTCAACAGGTGCGCTGCCAAATCGTGAACAGCTCATAAAGTCGCTGCAGCCGTTCGCAACGACGATCTACCACGGCATCAACCCCACGATCACCGATCTCTCCATCGCATCAGAGCTCGAGTTACTCCACGGCGCACCGCTTCTTGAAGAGCGCGTTGATGGAAAAACATTTCAGATTCCCGTGAACAGTTTTTTTCAAACGAACACCGAGATGGCCGGCCGCCTCATCGCGACCGCACGCGAATTTCTCGCGGACCGACCACCAGAAACATTGCTCGACCTGTACTGCGGTGTCGGACTGTTCGGTATCTGCCTCGCAAGTTCTGCAAAAAAAATCATCGGTGTTGAACTCGATGCAGACGCGATCACGCTCGCACGCGCAAACGCCGCAGCGAACGGCGTCACAAACGCAACGTTCATCGCTGCGAAAGCGGAGGATCTTCTGTGGCGCGGTGAGCAGGCAGATACCGTCATCATCGATCCACCACGCGCAGGCCTGCATCCAAAAGTTGCAGAAACATTACTCACGCTCGCGCCAGAACGCATTCTATACGTCTCCTGCAATCACGAAAGTTTCGCGCGCGACTTCGCCGCACTCGGAAAAAAATACCGCATCACAAAATCTGCCGCACTCGATCTTTTTCCCCACTCACCACACGTCGAGCTGATCACACTTCTTGAGAAGGTTCCCTAAAAAAATAAACCGGCCAAGCAAGAGAGTGCTGGGCCGGCGACAGTACGGAGTGTTCAGTTGAGAAGCGAGGTATGGTCTGCGGGTGTTGCTGTGCGAGAG
>JAHFIV010000049.1 GCA_023246225.1 bacterium | reverse complement strand
GCGATCTTCCAATCAACAAACACCATCTTTCCGCCACGCTTGATCATGCGCACGGATTCTTTCACCATCAACTCTTTCTGTTTTGAAAGAAATATATTGTTGATAAGAAGACCGAGATCGATACTTTCATTAGCGAGTTTGATCCCGTGCATACGCTCAAGATCTCCCCACACCGTTTCGACGTTCGTTACCGCTTCCATTTTCATTCTGCTTTCAACTCCCGCAAGTACTGATTTCAAAATATCCACGGCATACACTTTTCCTTTTTGACCAACCATCTTTGCGGCAAGAAATACGTAGTGCCCCAACGTTCCACAACCAAAATCAGCGACAGTCATCCCGTCTCGAATGCTCGCAGCTTCGAGCAACTTGATAGGATCGATCAATTCTTTTCCTGTTGGGACGTACATAGTTTACTGCTGTTGTTGAATCTGCTGATATTGTTCCGAGTTGAAAAGAAGACGGCCGACGGTGCCCAAGAAAAATCCGCGGAAAAGATTCAATGCGACCATCATACCCACCAAACACACTGCGACACCGAGAAGTTTATAAAAAAGTCGTGTACCACCCTCGAGACCGAGATGTTGCTCGGCCCAATTTATTCTTCCAAAATTCGACAAAAACCAGTCACTTTTTATGACGAGCGCGATGCCGCCAACGATGATGAGGATGCCGCCTATCGTGCGGAGGATTGTGGACATAGATGGTGACTGCGCTTGGCTTCTGGGACAAGGTCGCGTAAAGAAAATTGCCTTGCAATTTTCCACGCGACTGCGTAAAACCGCTGCGCGGTTTTACTTGGCCTGCCAAGTGACCGTGCTTGGCTCGTTTAGTGATGCCACGTAAAGTCGCCGCGTGCGCGCGTCGACCACGTGGCTGCGTAAAACCGCTGCGCGGTTTTACTTGGTGGACGATGGTGGGATCGAACCACCGACCTCCTCGGTGTAAGCGAGGCGCTCTAACCAGCTGAGCTAATCGTCCTTATGCCGCAATTTCAGAAAGGTGAAGCGAAACGCTAGTCTTCACTGTAGCAAAAAAATCGTTTCTTAAGCAACGCTGCGGTGTTGCTTACGTGTCTCACGGCCTGCCACCACGTAAAAGCAACGCGGCGGCGTTGCTCACGTGGCTGGCGTGAACGGCAGCGCAATCTTGTACGTGAACCACGTAAAGACTGGACTGCGGTCCAGTCCACGTGGCTCTTGGCTTGCCACGTGAAGCCTTCGCGCCAATAGTGATTCGTGGCCACGTAAAAAGCCTGCGCTAGCGCGCAGGCTTTTTACGTGGTGCGGTCGGAGAGACTTGAACTCTCACGAGGTTGCCCCCGCCAGCCCCTCAAGCTGGTGCGTCTGCCAATTTCGCCACGACCGCATAATAGTGTCGCTACACTACCCGAAGTTTTTAGACAGTGCAAGGGACCGAGAGAAAAAGTCAGCATCTTTTAACCTCTGAACCTTTAGGGACCTCTGCAAAAGTATGTTCCGAAGCTGAAAACGAGAGATTTTTTCCGCATGGTGGGAGGACGCGCCACAAGCGATATGGCCATATCGCTGAGGACGCGGCATCACACCGTGCGGGAAAAATAACCGTTTTCAGCCGGAAGAGACTTTTGCAGAGGTCCCTTTACACCTTTCAACCTTAACTATGCAAACATGCGCTCACGACCGGTAATAATTTTTAACTTTTCCGGAACCACCTCGATCGAAAGCGTATCGTTCATGAACTCTCTGCCATCAGCGATCACCGCGAACGGCTCGGCAGCAGTTACCGACATCCGACGAATAGGAATCACACTCGGTACTTTGTCTGCCCTGCGCTGAAAAACATTTTTGAGACCGACGGTTCTCGGCGTAATCAGTGCATCTAGCCACCCGTCCATCGGATCACCAGCAGTATGACCCGCGCCATCATCCGCAACAACACTCCGAAGATTGCTGATCGTCACTTCACATTCCTCCGCGAGCATCGTCAACCGAAATTTTCCATCACTTTCGAGCGACACGTTATCTCCCGCAAAACAGACTTGCGACAAAAAGTATCGTCCATTCACCATGCCGAGATCGATCTTTTGCGTAAGACGTTTCGATAACACATCGCACGCCTCAGCGCCTTCGGGAATGCCGAGTGAGTGTGCGATCGAAACTGGAGTGCCGATAGGAATAATGCCAAGCGTGAGTTTTGTGTCACCGATACCCTCCACCACTTTTGCGATCGTTTCGTCGTTACCAACAACAACGATCGTCTGCACCCCGCGACGCGTTTCATCGCGAATCAATCCTTTTGCGTTAGTAAACGGCGTCAATCGTCCAATTTTTCCGCTGATACCCAAATCAGTGAGACGTGTCTCGACTGACGCGATGACACGCTCATATTTTTTATCGGTAAGAAAGGAGTCGTAGATGTAGTAATACATCTTAATACCTGCGGCCCAACTTCTTTATTCACTAGGGAACCTAGCGAGTAAAAAAAGTATTGATCACTTTCGGTTTCTCCTCATGCGCAAGTGCCTCTTCCTTTTCCAAGACTGGTTCGCTGTGCTTGCCCTTTTCGACACGCGATGATTTTACGGAGCGCTCTTCGGTTTCATCCATCGAGATGCGACCGTTTACTGACGCGCCGCTCGAGACGATGAACACTTTCGTTTTTACATCGCCATAAATTTTCGCTGTCGGTTCAAGTTCGAGACGTTCAGAGATCACGATGTTGCCGCGAATTTCTCCAGCAACCACCGCGTTCGCCGCACCAACATCTGCAGAGATGCGCGCACGTTCTCCCACGCGAAGATCGCGGGAAGTTCTGAGGCTCCCCTCAACCATCCCTTCGATAACCACGTTACCCTCACTCACGAAATCACCCTCTACCTTTACTGAAGGAGCGATAATGGTCTCGGGTTCATTGCCGTTCTCTCGTGGGGACATAGTACTTTTCTGAAACATAGGGTCCATTAGTAAATCAAAGCAATTATAACATCGGTCAAATGGGTGTCAAAAAAACTCTCGCTAAAAAGTCAACACAAAGCCCTACATCTCCTCAGGAGCACGGATGCCAAGGAGGGAAAGACCGTTTGTGAGAGCGATCTTTGTGGCACGAATCACCGCAAGACGTCGCGCGCGAACACGAGGTTCTGCGGCGAGTACTGGTGCGTCACGGTAAAAATCGTTCGAAGCCTGTGCGAGATCAAAAAGATACTGCGCGAGCAACGATGGGCGGTAGGACGCAGCCGAGGCAAGAACCGTCGCGGGAAAATCCGCCACTAATCGTAAAAGCGTATATTCCTCGGAATCATCCGACGTTTCGTACTCCGCACCGTCATCGCCAGCGCGAGCAAGAATCGAACACAGGCGCGCGTGCGCATACTGTATATAAGGACCGGTAAATCCATCGAAAGAAAGCGCGGCCTCCATATTGAAAACGATCGGCCGATCGTTATCTTGCTTGAGCATACCAAACTTCATCGCACCTTCTGCGATCACCCATGCAACCTCAGCAACTTTCTCCGCGCTCCACTCTTCACGTCGACTTCGTGTTTCATTTGCAACCATGTCGATCATGCGATCACGAAAATCTTCATACGTAACGATGTTCCCCTTGCGAGATGACATCGCGCCTTCTTCGAGCGTCACGAAATCATAGGCGAGATGCGCCATCGACTTGTCAAAACCCATCTTCTTCAAGACGACAAAAAGCTGCTTGAAATACAACGATTGCCTGTTGTCGACCACGTGCAAACTTTTCATCGTCTCGGGAAATTCTTTGAATTTTAATTTCGCGAGCGCGAGTTCTTTTGTCGAATACAGCGCCGTGCCATCAGATTTGAGTACGAGCATCACACCGAGACCTTCTGGTTCGAGATCAACGATCTTCGCACCACGCTCTCCTTCTTTTGCGATACCTTTCGCGAGCAGCTCCTGCACCAGTGCCTTGCCCGGACCTTCAACCTCAGATTCAAGATAAGTCCGAACGAAATGAATATCGAGTTGCTTAAAAATGACATCGATCTGCGCTAAACACATATCCCGAGTCTGCAACCACAACTCCTCCCACTTTTTATCGTGTAGTTCGAGCGCCTGAAGTACTGCAGACACCTCAGGTTTGTATTTTTCCTCGTCAGATTCGTACAGTTTTATCGCCTCCGTATACATTTTTCCGAACGTCGGCATCTCGCTGCGAGCGCTCGACGTAAATTCTCCCGGCATTTTTTTCTCCACGTACCACAGCCACTTCGCAACATGCGCACCGACGTCGCCGATATAGTTCACTGCGGTTACATCGGCACCGGCCGCGCGGAGAAGGCGTTCTACCGCAAGACCGAGCGCGAAATTGCGAAGATGGCCGACGTGAATCTCTTTGTGTGTGTTCGGCGAGCCGTACTCAATCAACACTTTCTCATCCCTTTTCGAGGCGTTACCGTACTCCCCTGCACGATCAACTACTTCTTTAATTACCGCCGCAGAAAAAGCTTTTTTATCAAAGAAAAAATTGAGGTAAGGGCCGACAGCTTTTGCTTCGGCGATCAAACCGCTCGGCGCGATCTTTCCCGCGAGGTCTTTCGCGAGCGCGGCGGGATTCGACTTTGACGCTTTCGCCAAACCGAAACATGGGAATGACAAGTCTCCCATGTCAGCCTGCGGCGGTTTCACAAAATCCGCGTCGGACGGTGCCGGAGCGTCGGGTGGAAGCACAGCCGCGAGCGCCGCACACGCATCTTGTTTTGCTTGTTCAAACGCAGTCATTATTTTCCGAGCACATTCACAAAATACCGTTTGCCTTTCTGAATCAACGTCGCATTTTTTCCGATCGTCACCTTCGCGGCGATGTCCTTTACTACTGCACCAGCAACACGCACACCGCCCTCTGCAACCACGCGACGCGCCTCACCTTTCGACGCAGCGAGTTTCGTTTCGACAAGAAGATCGAGAAGCGCGTGGGTTCCGGTCGCCACAAGCATCTGGACGATCTCATCCGGCACTTCCTTCTTCTGAAATACTTTTTTGAATTGCGCCTCTGCAGCGTCGGCCGCTTTTCGCGAATGATACATCGCGATAATCTCCTTCGCGAGACGAATTTTTGCATCACGAGGATTCATCTTTCCTGTAGCGAAGGCTGCGGTGAGATCCTCAACATCGCTGGTTGTGAGATCTGTAGTGAGCATGAACCACTCACGCAGCGCAGTGTCTGGAATCGACATGATTTTACCGAACATGTCGTCCGGCGCATCAGCGATGCCGACATAATTCCCGAGTGATTTCGACATTTTCTTGGCGCCGTCGGTACCGACGAGAATCGGTCCCATAAACAAACAATCCTGCTCTCGCTTTCCCATTTTTCGTTGCAAATCACGCCCCGCAAGAATGTTGAACATCTGATCGGTGCCGCCGATCTCGACATCCGCATCGATCATGATCGAATCGTACGCTTGCATCATCGGATACAACAACTCATGCATGTGCACGTCCGTTCCTTCTTTCAACCGGTTGCGAAAATCTTCACGCTCAATCATGCGAGCGACCGTAAACTGGCCACACAGTTGCAAAATATCGTTGAACCGCATTTTTGCGAACCATTCACTGTTCCAACGTACTTCTGTTTTTTTGAGATTCAACACGCGACCGACTTGCGCAAGATACGTCTTCGCATTTTTTTTCACCTCAGCATCAGAGAGCATCGGACGAGTTTTGGATTTTCCGCTCGGATCACCGACCTTCGCGGTGTAGTCGCCGATAATAAACACGACCTGATGTCCGAGATCCTGAAACTCGCGCAGCTTTCTGAGCGGCACCGTGTGACCGAGGTGAAGATCTGGCGCGGTTGGATCTGCACCGAACTTCACACGAAGTTTCTTCCCAATCTCAAGATGCTTCTTCAAATCACCCGCTTCTCGCTCCACGTTTCGCGTGAGCAAATGCGCAATTTTTTCCTTGTCAGTTGAGACTGCCATACCAAAAGAATGTAGCCGAATAAACGGTTAAAGGGAAGTCCTTGTATCGACCATTTCCCGATGATTGACAATGACGATGATTATTGCTACGGTCGACATACGCGTAACATTCCTTTCAACCACCCTCGACAGGAGAATGACAATGGAAGAAAAGAAGGAAATCTCTGGTGCACTGGCGGCACTCGTACTCCTCGGCGGCCTGATGTCCATCCTCGCGTACACGATAGTCGCAGGAAAAGTCGTCTCATGGCTGCTCGACACAGTGGGTTTCATGAACGTTCTCGCTGCCGACACCGTGATCTTCATCGTGCTGTACGCCGTAGCACTCTCAGGACGACGGGGAAGGGTCGTCGGTACTCTGTGGGACGCGGTGGGTCTGACGCACTGCGGTGTGATTGCGCTCTCGTTCGCGAGCATACTCAGCGACACCACACAGGAGGCCGTCTTCGGACACCTCCTGACATGCGCTCTCTTCGGCTTCGCGCTCCTCGTGCATGGCCTCGTGGCGCAGGGTCTCGGTGTCAAGGTGTTCATCATGCAGGACACCAGCAAAGTAGACAGCCGCGTCGAGCCGTGAACCCTGGACTACGCGAGCTGATCTCCCCCTCCTCGCCGTTCCACCTAGCCTGGTTCGTGTGCTCGGTGGTGATGCTCGGCATCTCGATCGTCGCCGCGGTGATGCGATTCCGCGCTCCTGCCAAGTACTTCTGCTTCTTTCACGTGGCAGTGGCGATCGAGGTGCCGTTCGTTCTGCTGTTCGGCTACGACGGTCCGGTGTTCTCGGTGCACTGCATCTGGTTCAATGCACTGATGGCGTTCATCCACTGGCAAATTCTCACGCGAACACGCGCGTAGTACGGACGTCCTGCAATGCTGCGGGACGTTTTTTGACACAAAAAATGCTCGTGCTAAAATAGCCCTGTCTTCTTTTTAGAATCGATGAAGACAAGGAGAAAGACACCATGTGCGAAGATTGTGCAAACAAGTTTTTCACCGCGGTGATGAGCACCGGCAAGCAGTGTGGTCACCGGACCACCTGCGGTAGTCAGCAGTACTGCCAGAAGTGCGCGATCACGAAGAAGGTCTGCCGCGCCTGCGGCAAGTCGCTCGACGACAAGAAGAAGCCCACGCCCTAAAAGCAAAACCGGCCCGGCGCTCGCCAGACCGGTTTTTTTTAGGGACCTCTACAAAATTCTCTTCCGGCTGAAAACGGTTATTTTTCCCGACCGTACCGGTGCCGCGTCCTCAACGATGCTCTGCATCGCCTGTGGCGCGTCCCCGATACGGATCGGAAAAAATATCTCGTTTTCAGCTCCGGAATATAATTTCGCGGAGGTCCCTCTATTTTAACACCGAACGTTGTTCCTGCAATTTTTGGATTTTTTCTTTCTGCGCCACCAATTTTTCTTTCTCCACCGCAACGACCGCCGGTGGTGCCCGCAGAATAAAATCTTGATTGGCGAGTTTTGTTTCAAGTGACGCGCAGTATTTTTCTGCAGCGCTCAGTTCGTCAGAAAGTCGTTTCTTTTCCGCTGCGAAATCGACGAGCGATCCGAGCGGTACAAACAATTGCACGCCGCGCACGACAGCGCTCGCTGCTTTCTCTGGCCGCTTCCCTTTCACTGCGATCGCCAACTTCTCCGCCTTTCCAAGCGCAGCGATCACCGCGGCGTGTTTTTTGAGCAGCGTAGTTTTCTTACCACCGTACAACATAAGATCGATTTTCTTCCCTGGTTCTACCTTATATGTGGCACGGATGTTGCGAATCGCAACGACGATCTCCTGCAGCAAGCCAAAATCATCAACGATCGTCTTTGAAAGTTTCTTTCCCGCCGTCGGCCACTTCGCGATCATCAAAAAATCTTTGTCACTCTTCGCAAATGCACGCCGATATACCTCTTCGGTCACGAACGGCATGAACGGATGCCACAAGGTGAGCACCTGACGCAAAATATACGATAGTATCTTCTCTTTTCCTCCTTCAATTTTTGCAATTTCGAGATACCAATCCGCAAGTTCGGTCCATGTAAAATCACGGAGTGTTTCGCCAGGCCGAGAAAAGTTCAACGTCTCGATATCCTTCGTCACCGACGCAATCACTTCGTCGAGTCGTCCGAGAATCCAAGAATCTGCGAGCGTTTTTGGTGTAGGACGCGTCGTGCCGGATGAAAGAGTGCCGCCGGTCGTCATCAAAATAAACCGCGAGATGTTCCAAAGTTTATTGGTGAAGTTACGGAAGTAGCCGATCTTCTCATCCGAAATCCGCATGTCGTTGCCGACGGTATTACCGATCACAAGCGACAGACGCACCGCATCTGTTCCATATTTTGCCGATACATCGAGCGGATCGATGATGTTCCCGAGTGACTTTGACATCTTCCTCCCCTGCTCGTCACGCACGAGCCCATGCAAATACACCGTTCGGAACGGCACTTCACCGAGCGCATATGTC
>JAHFIV010000048.1 GCA_023246225.1 bacterium | reverse complement strand
CTTCGACCAGTACGGCACTCACCACGTTTGGCCATCTTCGTTGCAGAATAGAAGCGTTCTCCGAGAAAAAAGGAACCGCATCGATCACCTACGGACTCCCGAGGATCATCATCAGCGGTGCGACACTCATCACACTCCTTTATGCGGCAGCGCTCCCTGCGAGCGCGCAGACGAATAGAGACACCGCGACAGTGTGTCGTGAAGCACTCACGCGTGAAGTACAAGCAGCGCTGTGGTCACCGCAGCAGCTCATCGGCCTTTCATCCACAGAAACCGATTTACAGTCGCGTGAAATCATTCCATAATCCTCTCTAGGGAACCTTCTTAACCTCTAAACTTTTTAACCTTTATCCCTCATATGTTGGACCACGAAGATCACAAAAGCGGCCTTACTCTCTCCCCGAAAGCGAGTTTTCTTCTCGGCCTCGCGGGTGGCGTACTCGTGCTTTGCGCGCTCGGTTTTTTCATCCTTTTGTATTTGACGTTGCAAGGAGGACTTAGCGGACTCAAGAGTGGAGCCGCCTATGCGCCGACTCCGACGCCGTCCGCAGCAGCGCCGACACCTTCTGCAGCTGCACCAGACGCAGTCGGCAAACCGAAACCGCTCTCCGGTGCCGATCACGTGCAGGGTGCGAAGAACGCCGCGGTTGTGCTCTATGAATTCTCTGATTTCCAGTGCCCGTACTGCGGCCGTTTCCATCCGACGATGAAACAGCTCATGGCCGACCCAGCATATAAAGGAAAGATTCAGTGGGTGTACCGTCACTATCCGTTATCGTTCCATCCAAACGCACTTCCTGCCGCGAACGCATCAGAGTGTGCAAGCGAACAAGGAAAGTTTTGGGAGTACGCAGATCAGTTGTTTGCGAATCAAGACAAAGAGAACGATGCGTATTATGGACAACTTGCGGGTACGCTCGGACTGAATCGTGCAAAGTTTGATGCATGCTACTCTGCAAAGAAATACAATTCACGGATCACTGCGGATCAGGCTGATGGCTCCGCTGCAGGCGTCACAGGTACACCAGGTACCATCATCGTTGCGAAGGACGGCAGCACCTCGCTCGTCCCGGGCGCAGTACCGATCGACCAGCTGAAGGCTATGGTGGATGCGGCACTCGCGAAATAATCCGCGATACAATCGAGGTAGACACACAAAACCGTCCTTGCTTCAAGAGGACGGTTTTGTGTGTCCTATCATTATTTGACAATTGTTTCTTTATATTATAATTTTTTTTGTAGGAGGAAACGATGCCCAAACAATTGTCCGATAAAGATGTTCTTTCTCGTGCTGATGCTGTAGTCAACACGGGTTTGCGTGGGCAAGGCACGCTCACGCGAGATAGCGATGGGACGGCGTCCGTCGTCTACAACCATCCGGGACCCGGAGGACGCAATCGTTCGACCGTCGTTCACTTCGACGCGAGCGGCGCAATCACGAACACCTTCACCAACTGATCGTAATCAAGATCGCGGACCCTTTCCGGGTCTTTTTTTGTACAAAAAATTGCGCTTCGTGCGACGAAGCTATTGAGGTTGACGCTTCAGCCTTAACGTGGTATGTTCAAGCATCAGAAAGCAGATCCTTCGGGATCGCCTTTTTTTACCGTAACAAACGTCATTTCATGGAAATTCGTAACGTCGCCATCATCGCGCACGTCGACCACGGCAAGACCACGCTTGTCGACGCGCTGCTCCGTCAGTCTAAGTCCCTCGGCCGCGGTGTCGAGGGCGATTTGCTTATGGACTCGAACGATCTCGAGCGTGAGCGCGGGATCACTATTTTTTCGAAGAACGCTTCCGTTGAATATAACGGAATCAAAATCAACATCGTCGATACGCCGGGTCACGCGGATTTCGGTGGCGAGGTCGAACGCATCATGCGCATGGTCGACGGCGCGATTTTGCTCGTCGATGCAAAGGAAGGCCCGATGCCGCAGACGAAGTTCGTTTTGCGGAAAGCGATTCAGGCAGGCCACAAAATTATCGTCGTGATCAACAAGATCGACAAACCGGAAGCGCGCATCGATTGGGTGCTCGACAAAACGTTCGACCTTTTCGTCGAACTTGGTGCAACCGATGAGCAAACCGATTTTCCTGTGGTGTATGCATCTGGTGTGCAGGGCAAGGCCGGTTTTGAAAGCGACCTTTCCAAAATGACCGACATTATCCCGGTGTTCGACACGATTCTCAAATATGTGCCGGTTGCGCACGCAGAAATCGACAAACCGCTCCAGATGCTCACGGTCAATCTTTCGTATGACAACTTTAAAGGAAAGATTGCGGTCGGACGTTTGTATGCAGGGACTCTCAGGAAGGGGATGGAGGTTGCGCACATCAACCGTGACGGCGTGAACAAAAAAGCGAAGATCACTGCGGTGATGTCTTTTTCTGGCATGAGCCGTAACGAAGTCGACGAGGTTTTTGCGGGCGATATCGTTGCGATTGCGGGAATTTCTGATGTATCGATCGGAGAGACGATCGCCGATCTTGCGAATCCGGTCGCGCTCCCAACGATCGATATCGAAGAGCCAACAGTGAAGATGACGTTCGGTGTGAACACCTCGCCGTTTGCGGGACAGGACGGGCAGTACACCACGTCGCGACAGATCAAAGAACGACTCGAGCATGAACTCGAAACCGACGTCGCACTCAAAATGTTTCCGACCGACTCCGCAGAAAAATGGGAGATGGCCGGTCGTGGTGAACTCCACCTCGCGATTTTGATTGAAAAAATGCGCCGCGAAGGTTATGAATTGCAGGTGTCGAAGCCGCAAGTTATTTTTAAAGAAGTCGGTGGAAAGACGCACGAGCCGGTTGAGCTCGTGACGATCGAAGTGCCGGAAGAATTTTCTGGTTCGGTGATTGAGAAGATGGGGAAACGTCGCGCGGAGATGAAAGACATGAAAGTGGAGAACAAAACCGCCTATATCGAATTTGTGATTCCGACACGCGGACTTATCGGTTATCGCTCGGAATTGCTCACCGACACAAAAGGTCTTGGCATCATGAACTCGCTTTTCCTTGGGTACGAGGAATACAAAGGTGATTTCGAATCGAATCCGCACGGATCGCTGATCGCGTTCGAGCCCGGTACGACGAAGACGTACGGACTCGTTGCTGCGCAAGAGCGTGGGCAGCTGTTCCTCGGCCCTGGCATCGAAGTGTATAGCGGGATGATTGTGGGACAGAACGCAAAGTCCGATGACCTCGAAGTGAACGTCTGTCGCGAGAAAGAACTTTCGAACATGCGTTCGAAAGGTGACGGCAAAGCCGCGCACCTCGACACGCCGCGCTCGATGACGCTCGAAGATGCACTTGAATACATCGGGGACGACGAACTCGTCGAAATCACGCCAAAAAATATTCGTCCGAGAAAAGCGCGACTTTCCGCGATCGATCGAAAGCGACAGCTGCGGAGTTCATAATCACCCCCCCACTTTTGTCATCCTGAACTTGATTCAGGACCCAGAAACGTAAAAAAGACCAAACGGAAATCGTTTGGCCTTTTTTTATTTTTCTGGATCCCGGGTCACGGCCCGGAATGACAAAGGGTTGTCCAGAATAACAACACACAATCATGATATACTTTCTGCAGTATGAAACGCTTCTTGTTTGTAGTTACGACAATCGCTGCGATGGTTTTTCCTGCTTTGGCGCACGCCGATGTTACGATTTCATCAACGCTCGCAAGAAACACTGTACAGGTGATTTGTGCTGATCGACAGGGGAGCGGCGCACTCATCCATAACGACGTGCATGGCGTGTACATTTTGACCGTCGGTCATTTGCCGATAGATTCCGAGTCTGGTATACGAACGGATGTGTGCAAAGTCGGTTTTGTTCCAGACGTGAACCACGCGCCCACGCTTGTCTACCGCGCATCGGTTGTGCACGCGATTTTTGATCTCAAAACCGATCGTGATTTTGCAGTGTTAAAACTTGAGGAAAAAGTTTTCGGTAACGATTCGATCCCCGCCACACCGTTCGCCACGAACGAGTTTGCAAAAGTTGGCGACTCGATCGACGTGCTCGGTTTTCCGAGCGGGAACGCGTCGCTTGTACAAGGATCAACAGGACACATTCTCGGATATGCGCGTGGTACGCTCCGCAGCGATGCGCCGATCAGCCCAGGATTTTCTGGAGGTCCAGTGCTCGATGTAAACGGAAATATCGTCGGTGTTGCCGCGCGCATCGATGAAACGATCGATCCGCAGACAGGTGCGCCGGTGCCGATTGATTTTGAGATGGGCGACGTTCTCAATTTGATCGGATGGCTCGATGATTTTGGCCCTGCCGAACACGACAAGTTTCTCAGTCACGCTGACAGCGCACGTTTCGATGGGGCGCCATATGTCGCACGTGATGAACAACCGGGATGTGCATTTTTGGTGCGCGCAAAAATTTCTCCCACCGTTTTTTGTTTATTGAAAGATGCGTATCGATTTGTTTTTCCCAACCAAGCGACGTTCGCTTCGTGGTTTCCGAAAGCTACGAATGTTTTGTACATCGCTGAGCAAAATCTTGCAGAGTATCGTTTGACAGGGAACGTCACCATGCGCGCAGGGTCACTCGTCAAAATTCAAACAGATCCAAGAGTGTACGTCGTCGCCGATAGTTTCGGTACACTGCGTTGGATTCCGACTGAAGAACGTGCACGTGCGGTGTTCGGTGATCAATGGCGATCGCTCGTACAAGACATCCCCGACGTATTTTTCGGCGATTACCACGTCGGTCCTCCACTTCTCTGAGGAGGTTCCCCAAGGGTGTACAGAATTTTTACGATCGTATACGATGATGTCGTAAAATCTTGATAGGTCCTGAGAGATGTATGTCAAAAAAACAGATCCCCCACATCACTTGCGAGCACTTTCTCGCTCTTCATGGACAGGAGGAGAGACAACACGTTGTCGTCGATCTTCGTGATCGCATCGAATTTGAAGCCGGACACATTAAGAATTCGGTCAACGTGCCACACAAGGAACTCGAGACCAACATCGAAAATTTAATTGCGGATAAGTCAAAGAAAGTGATCGTGATCGTTGGGCCGACGCAGGAAGAAGAGATCCATACGATTCATGACATTTTGGACGAACTCGGATACAAGAATGTCGAGTTTCTCGCGGGCGGCATCGATCGATTCTGCGAACTCGCGCCACTCGAAATCGAAGAGGAGCTGCTGGAGATGACACCTGAAGAACGCGGTGGCAGCAACGTCGGTGACGAAGATGCGCAAATCGACCCAGAGGCATCTGATAACGAGCCGTTGTTTTAAATGTCAGGTACTCTTGACAAAATCTGGGAAATGTGATAGGGTTCACCCGAGTGCAAAAAAGAGAAGGGACGGCCAAAAGGCCGTCTTTTTGTGTTTATAGAGCCAAAAAAACGGACTTTTGAACAAAAGAGGTTAAGCGTGGTATATTAAAATCTTATGATGCAAAAGACGCCACAAGGGATCGATTATTTGAGTGAATTGCCGGAAGTGCGACCGCATATTCACGAAACGCGGAAATTTCCCGACGGGTTTCTTTGGGGGTCTGCGACGTCGTCGCATCAGGTTGAGGGCGATAATCGCAACAACGATTGGTGGGATTGGGAGAAGGCGTCGGGGCATATTATCGATGGCACTGTTTCTGGCGCTGCGTGCGAGCAGTACACGCGGTATGAGGAAGATCTCGATCTCGCGAAATCGTTGCATCAAAATGCACATCGGCTTTCGATCGAGTGGAGTCGCATCGAACCCGAGGAGGGAAAATGGGATATCGACGCGACGGTGCATTACCGCCGCGTGCTCGAGGCCGCAAAAGCGCGTGGCATGCAGGTGATGCTGACGTGTTGGCATTTCACGCTGCCGAAATGGTTCGTTGCAAAAGGTGGTTTGGAATCGCAAGATGCCGTCGAATGTTTTGAGCGCTACGTCAGATATTTAGCGGTTGAGTACGGGGATCTGGTCGATCAATGGGTCACGATCAACGAGCCGATGATTTATCTTGTGCAGTCATATGGGATCGGTGTGTGGCCACCGGGCGTGAGCAGTCCATTCAAGAGTGTGCACGTGTTCAGTGCGATGTGTCGCGCGCATCGTCGTGCATACAAAGCGATTCATGGTGTGCTCGATGGGCGTGGCGCGCCGGTCGTGGTCGGTATTGCGCAGAACGTGATCACCTTCGAACCGTATCGCAAGCAGTCGCTCATCGACACTCTCTTTGTATGGTTCGCGGATCGCACGTTCAATCACCAGTTTTTTATTTGGACGCGCGGTCTGCATGATTTTATTGGAATAAATTATTATTTTCATTATCGCGTCAAAGTTCGACCGACAAAAGTGTCACAATTTTTTTACGAAGTGCACACGGAAAATCGTGAGACGAGCGATCTTGGTTGGGAGATCAACGCGCCGGCGATCTTTGATGCGATCATGGCGATGGCGCGGTACAAGTTGCCGATCTTTATCACCGAGCACGGTGTCGCGAACGCTGATGATGGCAAGCGGCCGCGTGTTCTCGTTGCGGCACTCAAAGAGGTGTACCACGCTATTCGCGCTGGCGTAGATATTCGCGGATATTTTCATTGGTCGCTCATCGATAATTTCGAATGGGAAAAAGGATATACGGGGCGGTTCGGTCTCGTGGCGATCGATTTTCAGACGCAGAAACGGACGCCACGACGGAGTGCGTACGTGTACGCGGATATTTGTAAGGAGAACGGGATACCGCATACTCTTTTGCGGTTTGTGGGGCACGGCGTCCGTTGGTAGGTCGCTCGGCAGCGTGACGACGAGGACTAGTCATCCGGGAGACCGTAAAAATCGCCTAAACTCGTATGCGATTTTTCCGCATGGTTCAGTCTCCCGGTATGACCAAGTCCCCGTCGTCACGGAGTCTCGCTTAAAGATGATCGAAAACCGCCTACACTCGGATGCGATTTTTCCGCATGGTTCAGTCTCCCGGTATGACCAAGAACCCCACCTTTGTCATTCCGGGCTTGACCCGGAATCCAGAAAAATAAAAAAAGACCGGTCGAGCAGTGAGGCTCGGCCGGTTTGCTTGTTTCAGAGGAGGAAGGGGGGTGGTTTGGCGATGAAGATCCCGATGTAGTACAGAGCGGTTGCTCCGTAGAGAGCGGTGAGCGCGCACAGCGCGTTCCAACCGAAGCGGCTTCTGCGTCTGCAGACAGACCAGCCGAGGAACGAGGCGCCGGGGAGCATGACCATCATTTTCATCGCGATGAACGCGAGTGGACCGGCTTCGAGCGCCAGCTTCATGATCGGGTTTTGCTCCTCTAGGGTAGTGCCGACAACATCCAAGAGGATGAGGGTCGAGGAAGTGTCGAAGAGGTTCAAGGTGCAGATCAGCGCGACGAGTAGGATGACGAGACGCGGGGGTGGTGGTGTCCAGGGTTGCTTGAGGATTCGTGTTTCGCGCATGACGGGTACTCCTTATTTCTATGATGCCTGAAATAAGGAATTTGTCAAGATTGATGGACACTACCTGATCGTTATACAAAAGATCGCGTGCTATACTTCTTTTGTTATAAAGATTTTATGAAAATCACTTTTTGCGGCGCGGCGGGGGAGGTCACCGGTTCATGCACGCTCATCGAAACACCTTCGACACGTGTGCTTGTCGATTGCGGATTGTTTCAGGGAAACGGAAACGCTCGTGAACGCAACCTTGCGCCTTTTCCGTTTGATCCGAAGACGATCGATGCGATGATTGTGACGCACGCGCACATCGATCACATCGGCCGATTGCCAAAACTCGTAAAAGAAGGATTCAAAGGACGGGTGTTCGCCACGCAGCCGACGCGTTTGCTTGCGAAGTTGATGTGGCGTGACGCGGCACAGGTGATGAAAGACGAAGCGCGTCGATTCAAGCGTCCGGCGTTGTATACACCGAAAGACATCGCACCTTGTTTTGAGTTGATGCACGGCGTTCGCTACGATACGACCGTGCGCGTGAGTCAGGATTTTTCTTTTCGTTTTCGCGAAGCCGGACATATTTTTGGATCGGCGTTCGCGGAGATCGATGCGTACGGCACGCGCATCGTTTCCTCGGGTGATCTCGGCAACGACTATGTGCCGATTCTGCGACCGACCGCGCGCATCGTGCGCGGTGATGTGGTGATCATGGAATCGACGTATGGTGATCGTGTGCACGAACATCCAAAAGAACGACTCGAGCGACTCAAGGCTGCAGTGCTCGATGCGACCGGTCGCAAAGGAACGCTGATGATCCCGGCGTTTTCACTCGAACGCGCGCAGGAAATTTTGTATGAACTGAACGGACTTGTGGAATCTGGCCAAGTGCCGCGCGTGCCGACGTTTCTTGATAGTCCGCTCGCGATAAAAGTTTTGCCGATCTATCACCAGTTTCCCGAATATTACGATCAAGAAGCAAAACAGATCACCGATTCCGGTGATGACTTTTTTCAGTTCCCTGGATTACAAGTGACGAAGAAACCCGCAGAATCGCGCGCGATTCACGAAGTCGCGCCACCAAAAATTATCATCGCCGGAAGCGGTATGATGCATGGTGGTCGCATTATGCATCATCTCGTCGAC
>JAHFIV010000047.1 GCA_023246225.1 bacterium | reverse complement strand
TCTCCGCGCCCGCAAAAACCGCAACAGAGAGCGGTGCAACAACCACGACGGATCAACTCACTGCCTCAGGAGAAAAAATCGGCCGCAACGATCCGTGTCCTTGCGGAAGCGGGAAGAAGTATAAGAAGTGTCATGGAGCGTAGCATGACCGAAGAACAACGGCAGAATACAAAAGAAGAAGCGGTTCTGCTCGCGCTTCAGAATGACATGGCGCTCATAAGACGTGACCTTGAAATTTACGGTATGAAAAAAGATGGATCAACCATCTTTATTTCACGAAGTACCGATTACGACGCTTTGTGGGAAGATGCATTAAAAGAATTGCAGAAGAAATTTTGAGGAAATCGTAACGCGGTCACAGAGCGTAAGTTATGGCTGTAATTATAAAAAAGATACAACAAATTATTTCTTTCGAGTAGCAAAAATAAAATACCGCACCCTCTTTTTTGTAGGGTGCGGTACGGTGAGGCGCGGGACAGCCTGATCCTGACTTCGGATAGCGCAGCCCACGGCGTATGTCTCGGTTCACCGAGATGCGTACAACCCCGCGGCTTCATCGGGAGTGAACCCTCTGTCGCGGATTGGGACCATTTAAGCACTTTTGTGAGTTATGTCAAGTCTTGGGTTAGTAAATGTGATACACTGGTATTGATAACTATAATTTTCCTCCTATGATCTCGCTCCGCACATTGTCGCGTCCAGTATCGGTGTCGCTTCTCATTCTTCTCGCCGTTCTTGCTCTCTCTACTCTTTTTTTCGTAAAACCGCAGACCGCGAATGCTACGCTCGGGGAGGGTGGCGGACAAAATCTTTTTTTGAAAATCGATGGCATGACTGGAGATGTTGTTGGTGGACAACATGCAGGTGAATTTACCGCGTTCTCTTTTGGATCATCGGTAAGTACAAAAGTAAATAACGGAGGCGGTGGGGGCGGCGGAGGAAAACCGACGTTTTCTGATTTCGAAGTCACGGTGAAATCAGGGAAAGGTTCGCCACAGATTTTTCAAGCAGCAGCTACTGGAATGCATATTAAAACCGTTACTCTCACCACGGAGACACCAAACGGTGTGAAGTTGTCTTGGAAGCTCAGCGATGTGCTCGTTACTGCGTACTCTTCGACCGGTTCGAGTGATGACGCAACAACAAAAGATGCGCTCGTGCTTAATTTTGGCAAGATCATTTTGGAATACAAAGACAACAACGGTGCGAACGTTTCGGCTGGATGGGATGTAAAACAAAACAAGAAAATTTAACTCAGCGCAACGTCTCCTGGTATGCGACGAGTAAAATCACTGCCTAAGCACATACATCTTTTTCTCGGCCTCTTTGTGGTGGGTGTGATCACGGTACTCTATGTTGCGCATCCGTTATTTTTGTCTGCCAAAAAAACATTCGCGGCGACAGTGCCAACAGTAGGAACTTTTTTATTGGTAGATGGACTGATCGGAGATTCAAAGGCGACAGATCACACAGGAGCGTTCGAGCCCTTGTCGTACGAGTGGGTAAAAAATCAGGTCGGCACAGAAGATCTTACTGTGCAACTATCGGCAAATGCGTCGATCGGTAAATTTTTTGACCAAGCGACAACGGGTGGTCATGTAAAGACGGTGACATTGATTGTTGGTCAGCAAGATGGGCAACAACTGCAATGGAAGCTCTCGGATGTAGTCCTGAATTATTTTTCTTCTACCGGTCTTGCTGAGGATGCGCGTTCTGTCGTGAAATTTACACTAACTCCAAAAAAATTGGAGTTCAAAATGATCGCTCCACCAAAAGTGGAGGAGAAGAAAAAGCAAGATGTAGAGCCTGTGCAAGAGGTCGTTCCACCAAAAGTTTCTGATAAAGTCATTCCAGAACAACCACGTGTTGCATTGCCCCCACCGTCTGCACCGATACTTCTCTCTCCAGCCGCTGGTTCGGCAACGGGAGATCTCATACCTCGTCTCATGTGGAGTACCATCGATCGATCAGTTGTTGCCTATCGATTTTATATCGAAAATTTTGAGAATAATCAGCGCGTATGGGCGCGAGACTGGACGGTTTGGACTGCGGGCAGCGCAAATGTTGCAGAGTGTGTTGATTCTTCGGGTCGTTGGACATGCACATATGTCGATGTGCCTAGTGGCATACTCTCTCCCGGCACAACGTATCGTTGGTCTGTTGAGGCTATGAATGGGAGCGTATCGTCGGGGTACACTATTTCGCAAACCTTTCAAACGCCAGTACCACGGTCTTCTGGTGGGGGTGGTGGTTCTGCGATGGGTCCTCCTCCATAAGCTGAACAGTAATTGTTGCCGATGAGATACACTGCAAATGAAATATCTTAAGGATCAACAGGAACAAGAAGCGATGCGGTGGATGTTTCGGGCTGCAGAGGTGGCAAAGAAGGCTCTGTGTCTTCGCGCGAAATGCGGAACGGTGATTGTCAAAAATGGGGAAATTATTGGCGAGGGATATAACGCACCACCGCTCGATCAGGAGAACAACCGGATGTGTAGCGAAGAGTTTGGTCCTGGCAAACCGAGATATGATCGCACGTGTTGCATGCATGCGGAATGGCGTGCTATTTTGGATGCGGTAAAAAGGAATTCAGAAAAAATACAAGGATCAACATTATATTTTACGAGAGTTGGTGAGAACGGAGAGATTAAGAAATCAGGGAAACCGTATTGCACCGTGTGCAGTCGATTCGCGCTAGATTCCGGTGTTGAGAAGTTTCTTCTTTGGCACGAAGAGGGGATCGGCGCGTATCCTACAGATGAATACGATCGGTTGTCGTATCACTATGTGCACGCGGGGTAAGAAATATATTCTTATTGTTATTCCGACCTTCCTTCCTTTGTCATTCCGGGCCGTGACCCGGAATCCACATAAACCAAAAGATCAACGGAAATTGTTCGGCTTTTACGTTCTGGATTCCGGCTCGGAGGCCGGAATGACAATAAGATGGAAGCCTTGAATCATCGAGCGCAACACGCAATAATGGAGGTATGGAAAATTCCTCACTCAAACTTGTTTCGTTGAATTCCTGGGGCGGTCGCGCAGCCGACCAGCTTCTTCCTTTTTTTGCGGAGAAGGGGAAGGAGATCGACATTTTTTGTTTACAGGAAATTTTTGACATCGATCAGAAGCTCGTTGATGAGCGCCATCCCGGCTTGGAGGTTCGTGGTGACCTTTTTCGTCGCATTCAAGACGCGCTGCCGCATCACATGGGTTGTTTTGCGCGGTTTGATGACGATCCTGTACGGATGAGTCTCGCACTGTTCGTCCGGCACGGCATCCCTGTGCGTACGATTACAAATTTTGTTGTCTACCGTCCAGAGGTTCCGCAAGAACATGGGAATGTGGTTCGTTCGGCGCGGAAACTGCAATACACACGCCTGATCCTTAACGGCCGCGAGATCACCATCGCCAATTTTCACGGTCTATGGAACAACGGTCCAAAAACCGACACGCCAGAGCGGTTGGCGCAGGCACGCGACGTTCGTGCTTTTCTCGATTCCGTAGAAGGACCGAAAATTCTCTGTGGTGATTTCAATTTGCTCCCAGAGACCGAATCGCTCGCGATCATGCGCGGTGACATGCGCGATCTTGTGAAAGAATCCGGTGTCGGTTCCACGCGCACACCGCTGTACCGCCACTATCAGAATCCCGCAGAACCGAATTTTGCTGACTACATCCTCACATCGCAGGACATCGACATTAAAAATTTTGCGGTGCTTCCTGATGTTGTTTCCGATCACGCGGCGTTATGTGTTGAGTTCGCGTAATCTCAGAGAATTGTCCCCATTCTGTCCACTTCTCTGAGATTGGATTTTTGTTATAGTGAAGATTCTGTTTTATTTTTCTTGGTCCCTGATCAAGGCACGTCGGTCGCGACCGACGTGCCGAGTCCGGGATGACAATAGCATGCAAGATTTGAAAGATGTCTACATTGCGTTACAGATGAAAAAGAAAGAGCGACGCGAGCTCACAAAAATGTTTCAAGATGAACTCAAGCATAACGGCGAGTATCAGGAACTTTTAAAACAAATCAAAACATTTCGTGAGAAGAAAAAATCGATTGAAGATACTGCAAAGGCCAGCGCGCTTTTTGATGCGCGCCAGCTCGATGCTCTCACGGAAGAGATCAAGGGGTCGACCGAGCTTCTCTCTGACGTCGCGCTCGCAAAATTTTTGAATCGTGAACAAGTGGAGATCGTCGATGAGGAGAACAATCGTCTCGTGCCGTTGTTCACTGTGCGGTTCAAAAAAGAAGAAGGTGAATCGATGAGTTCCCAAATCGCAGCAGCGCGTGCCGAGTCACATCCCGATCGCCTGTTTGCGCCGCTCGCGATCGGTGCGAGTGTGATGGCAGAAACCGAACGCGAGGAGGCTTGACTTGACGAGGGCGTCATATTCAGGTATAGTTTCTCCTCTGATACCTATGAACATCATGAATAACAATCTGTTGATTCAGCCCGCTAACGCATATACTGCGTTCGGCATGCTTTGTGATGTTCGTTCGGGCGTTGCCATTATCGTTTCCCTGCAGAAAAGAATGAGAATTTAAGGCGAAAAGCCGAGAATACTCGTGAACTCCTGCCGGGAAACTGGCGGGAGTTTTTGGTCTTTCTAGCAAGGAGAGCGTAATGCAAGACGCAGAAGAGAAAAGAAAACTCGCCGCAAATTGGCTCGAGTACCTGAAGGAATCCAAAGCAGGGTTTCACGTGTACATCTGGGCGTGGCGCGAGTTCATCACCCCGATCGGTCGGCGATGGATGATGCGCGGCATGTGCGCGCTCCTGTTCATCACCGCGTTCAGTATGGCTGAGCCGTGGCTGATCAAGACCGTCATCGATGGACTTGTTTCGCACACGATCGGTACGGTTGTGCCCTCACTCGCGCTCATCGCAGCGCTACTCGTTCTGCAGCGTCTCTGTCAGTGGGCGTTCAGTCATTACCGCGAACTCGCGATCATGGAGAATCAAGGGCGGATGGATCAACGGTCCTCCGAATTGTTTTTCGAAAAATCGCTCGGTCAGCATCTGCAGGACGATGGCGTGTTGAACACCGCGAACGTCGAGAAAGGACGCATGCGCGTTCTCGAAGTCCAACACATGTTCATCTTCGAGGGTGTGCCGGCGCTCGCGGAACTTGCGCTCGCGTTCATTTGTCTCTGTTTCATTTCATCGGTCGGCGGCGCGATCATTGCGTTTGTGTTCGCTGCCTACATCGCGTTCATGCTGTTCATGAATCGTCGTGTGGTGGTTGAGTGCACACCGATCGATGCGGAGTTCCGGAAGTTCAACCGGTATCGCGTCGAACGATGGGACAACATTGAGCGGATCAAGACCAACGGCAAGGAGATCGAAGAGGTCGGTTTCATGAGTCGTTGGTTCGCGGAGGTTCTCGCGAAGGATCGCAAGTTTTGGTTGGGAATCATCCGCATCCAGACCGTTCGTGGACTGATCAACGTTCTCGGTTCCGCAGCGCTCATCACCTACGGTGCGTGGCTCGTATGGCACGGCGACTGGACGGTCGGACTTCTGTATCCGTTCTACCAGTGGTCGCGTCGTGTGGCCGACAATCTTTGGCGCGTCGGCGACATCGAACATCGACTGAACTGGAACATGCCGTCGGTTGCATCTCTCAGAGAGGCGTTGACGCTGCCACCCGCAGTCGTTGATGTGAAAGACGCGCATGAGCTGTCGAAAGATCAGCCGGTGCGTCTGGAGTTTCACGACATCAGTCACACGTATGTGCACGGCCGCGCAAACGGTATCTCGAGTCAACTCGACGTGCTGAAGCGCATGCACTTCGTGATCGAACCTGGTGAGAAAGCTGCGCTGATCGGTCCGTCTGGCGCAGGAAAAACCACCGCGCTGCGACTACTCCAACGGTTCATGGATCCGGAGCAGGGGAGCATCATCGTGAACGGCCACGATCTTCGCGAGATTCGTCTCGCTTCGTGGACGCGACTCGTCGGATACATTCCGCAGCAAGCGCAGGTGCTCGATGGCACCATTCGGTACAACCTTTTGTATGGTGTGCCAGAAACAGAACGTGCGGCGGTGTCGGACGAGTATCTCTGGAAAGTGATGCGCAAGCTGAAGATCGATTTCGGCGAGCGACTCACCGATGGACTGGATACGATCGTCGGTCGCCGAGGGATCAAACTCTCCGGCGGACAAGCGCAACGACTGATGATCGGATCTGCGGTCGTGAAACGTCCGCGGTTCATGATCATCGACGAGGCGACCAGCTCGCTCGATTCGACGACAGAGCTCGCGGTGCAGGAGGGTCTCACGGAGATTCTTCCTCCGGAGACCTCGGCGCTGATCATCACGCACCGGCTCCCCACCGTGCGGAACATGTGCACGAAATTCATCGTGCTCAAAACAGCCGAAGAAGTGGTGAACGGTTGCGGTCAGCAAGTCGAAGCGGTTGCTGGTTCTTTCGAGGAGCTGTACGCGATCTCGCCGACGTTTCAGCGACTCGCAGACGATCAGCACATCGTCATCGATCCGACATCGCTGCGTGGTGCGTCATCTCGCATGTGATTCTCGTGGTCGCCCCTTTTCGGGGGCGGCTTTTCTTTTTATGCAGAGACGGGTTACAGTGCAAAAGAGGTGCTCCTTATGCAATCAGAGACCACACCACCGTTCGACGCAGCGCTGTTCGACAACGACGGCACGATCGTCGACACCGAGCGATTGTTGTACCGCGCATGGACCGCGCTCACTGCGCGAGACGGCGTCGACTTCACCACGTTCGACTACGCGCGCATCATCGGTCGACCCGATCTCGACTGCTGCGCCATGGTGAGCGATCACTTCGGACTCGCGTACGATCCTGCGCAGTGGAACGCCGAGTACAAGAAGATCGTGTTCGCGATGATCGATGGGGGAGAGCTCACGCTCCGTCCGTACGCCGCGACGATCATCCCCGCGCTCTCTGTCGCACGCGTGCCGCTCGCGCTCGTCACGTCGGCGACGCGCGAGCACGCCGAGAAAGCGCTCCGTCCGTACCGACTGCTCGGATTGTTCCGCGCGGTCGTCACCGCCGACACGCCGGGTCTCACCGCGCGCAAGCCGGATCCCGCACCGTACCTCATGGCCGCGTCGCTCCTCGGTGTCGATCCCGCGCGATGTATCGCGTTCGAGGATTCGCCGTCGGGCGTGAAGTCCGCGCGCGCGGCAGGATGTTTCGTGTTCGGCATGCCGCACGAGCATTCACCTGCAGCAAATCTTCACGAAGCGCACATCGTTCTCAACTCGTTTGCGGATTTCGATCCACGCGTTGTTCGCTGTTTTTGATTCACACCGGCCGCGCGCCGGTGTTTTTTTGTGGCGTGCTACGACAAAGCATTGACAAAATTTCGATTGCCACCTATAACATACCTCAGGATGCAGCGGCAGTCCTCTAGTACACAACAACGAACAAAAGGATACGACAATGTTCGCAATCGGTAGAACGCTCGCGACCGTGAAACTCGGCGTCCATAAGACCTATGACACGTACCACGCGCTCCTCGGTGCGGACGTCTCCGAGTGGGCCGAGGACATCCTCAAGAAGACTCCGTTCAGCCAGACCCCGACCGATCTCAAGCTCGTCATGGTTTCGGTCGAACAGCTCGGCTTCGACGAGGCGATACAGTTCAACTTCATCTGTCGTTGCATCATGAAGCTCGGCTTCGATCTCTGTCCCGCAGAGGTCGGTCCGGCGCTCCGTCTCATCTACCAGGACCAGCCGCGGAACGAGTCGCTCATCATCGCGATGGAGGCGCTCACCGCTTCCGACGAGCACCCGCGCGTCTTCGGCGTCGTACACGACGGGGATGGCCTCTGGCTCGACTCGTACTACGGGCGTCCCAGCCGCCTCTTCCGCCTCGGGGAGCAGTTCGTGGTCGCGCGGCGCAAGCAGACCTGAGCAACATCGCATCTTCAACACACCCCGCGTGGTCTTCCATGCGGGGTGTTCTTTTTTTGGAAATAGGTGATGAGAGATCACAAAGACGATGCAATCCTGAGCGTATTCGGAGGATGCGTAGGGTTGACTAACCACCATTTTTGTACTACCTTTGCATCACAGAAAGGACCTTGAAAAAGGAAGGTGTACCATGGACGGTACCAACATTCTTATTCCTACCGCCGAAGAGATCAGTCGGTGGATGCGCTACGTGACGCAACACGTGCAACACATCGAATACTTCTTGCACGAACTCGGGATCGGCGCGTTCGACCCGCAGCGCCCGCATGACATCATGGGCGAGGGGAACAAGTTCGAATGGGAAGTGATGGCAGGATTCGCAGTGCATCATCGCGACACCAGTCCGGAATTTTTCCAAGCGCACGTGTATCCCGCGCTCGCGCGACATCGCTGTCAGTATCACCACGTCAAGTGGAACGGAGTGAACGACGAAGCGACGCCCGATGACATGTAACTCGGCGCTGTCGATGCGATCTGTTCTTTGCTCGAACCGCGTGCGTACCAAGGAGGGCCGCACACGTACGACCAGGTGCTTGTGATCGCGCGTGCCAACCCACCGCACCACGAGCGATGGCTGAGCGAGCTCGTTCCGGAGATGCGCAAGCTCGCGCGACCGCGCATCGAGCGCATCACTTCGCTCGATGCAATCCCCAACATCGGCATTCCGAAAGATGT
>JAHFIV010000046.1 GCA_023246225.1 bacterium | reverse complement strand
AGAAAAAGATCAGGAGATGCAGGAGGTCAAGAAGGACATGTCCTTCGCCTACGCCATCGGCGTGCTTCTATCGTTTCTTTTTGTTGGTGCAAGTGGGCCCGGGCGACATTGGGTTGGTCAGCAGACCGTCACCGGCTTCAATCTGATAGACAACGACGCTGCGCATACAGCCGTCATCGCGGGCATACTACTCGTTATCATGCAACCCGTCCTACTCCTCCTCCGCTGGAGCGACCGCATGTTCCACCTCGGCGACGGAAACGACGACATCGACAAGATCATCAGTACCGTACTCGCCACCACCTTCGTCAGTGCGTGCTTCGCCGCTGCGGAGTCGCTCGATAGCGGATGGTTCCTCCTCACCGGATGCATCGTCGGTGTCGCCACCTGCATCTTCGCTCTCAGGAAGCTCGAAGGTGTCGTGTCAGCCGGCAAGCTGTTCGTTATCACCGGTGTCCAGCTCCTCGCGCTGTTCTTCCTTCTCACGTGACTCACCCGAGACCTCCCGGTTCATCCGCGGGGTCTCTTTTCAATCCGCACGAATGATGGAACCCACTTTCCTGTTCGCGTCGCACATGGTACCTTTTTCGCATTACTGCTTCCTATTATATATGGCCGATAAACATGGCCCGGGCCGAGACCCGGGCAAGAAAGCGCAAAAAGGAAAATCCGATTCCGACTACGGCGCAAAACAAATCACCGTCCTCGAAGGTCTCGAGGCGGTGCGTCGCCGACCGGGCATGTACATCGGCACCACCGGTCCCGATGGTTTGCATCATCTTATCTGGGAAGTCGTCGACAACTCGTTCGACGAAGCGATGGCGGGCTACTGCAACGACATCACGATCACGCTCCTCCCCGACAGCTACGTGTCGGTCGAAGACAACGGTCGCGGCATTCCTGTCGATCTCCACAAAGAATATAAAGTGTCCGCGCTCGAACTCGTGCTCACGAAACTCCACGCAGGTGGAAAATTTGGTGATGGTGGTTACAAAGTTTCCGGCGGTTTGCACGGCGTCGGCGTGTCGGTCGTAAACGCGCTCTCCACGCATACCAAAGCCGAAGTAAAACGCGACGGAAAGCTGTGGGTGCAGGAATATAAAAAAGGCGTGCCGGTGAAAAAAGTTGCTGCGGTCGGGAATGCGCGCGGCACAGGCACCACGATCACCTTCCAGGCAGACGCGAGCATTTTCGAAACGACCGAATACAACTGGGACACGATCCTCAACCACCTTCGCCAGCAAGCGTACCTCACCAAAGGTATCCGTCTTCGCATTCGCGACAAGCGCGTGCGCGGCGCAGAAAAATCCTACGGATTTTATTTCGAGGGTGGCGTGCGCTCGTACGTGCGACATCTCAACCATCAAAAAGAAACGAAACATCCGACGATCTTCTATGTACACAAGGAGGCCGAAGGTGTGGATTCTGAGGTTGCGTTTCAATATGTCGACGATTTTAAAGAAAACGTGTACGCGTTCGCGAACAACATCTTTAATCCGGATGGCGGCACGCACATTGCAGGCTTCCGCTCTGCGTTGACGCGTGTCCTCAATACGTACGCACGCAAGCAAGGATTTTTGAAAGAAAAAGATGAAAACATCACCGGCGATGACAGCCGAGAAGGACTCACTGCAGTGATCAGTGTAAAAATCCGCGAGCCACAATTTGAAGGACAAACAAAAGCAAAACTCGGCAACCCTGAAGCGAAATCCGCGGTGGAGTCTGTATTCGCGATGGGGTTTGAAATTTTTCTCGAAGAACATCCGAAGGACGCGCAGGGCATTATTGAAAAATGCATTCTCGCGTCACGTGCGCGCATGGCCGCACGCGCCGCACGCGACACTGTGCTCAGGAAGGGTGTTCTTGAAGGGCTGACGCTGCCAGGAAAACTTTCTGATTGTTCTTCACGCGACGCGACGCGCTCAGAAATATTCATCGTTGAGGGCGACTCCGCAGGCGGCTCCGCCAAACAAGGTCGCGATCGCGAATTCCAAGCGATTCTGCCACTGCGTGGAAAAATTTTGAACGTCGAACGTGCGCGCATCGACAAAATCTTGGTCAATGAGCAAGTGAAAAACTTGATCATTGCGCTCGGCACGAACATCGGTGAGCAATTTGAAATTGAAAAACTTCGCTACGGTCGCATCATTCTCATGACGGACGCCGACGTCGACGGTGCGCACATCCGCACACTGCTTCTCACATTGTTCTATCGCTACTTCCCGCGACTGATCTCGGAGAATCATCTGTTCATTGCGCAACCGCCACTGTTTCGCGTGTCTTCGGGAAAAGAATTCCGCTACTGTTTCACCGATGCAGAACGGGAGAAAGTAACACAAGAATTCCTTGCAAAAAAAGCGGAGAGCAAAGCAGCTTCTGCGGCACGAAAAAATGCTGCGAAGAAAGAGGCTGCAGAAGAGGTGCCGATGGAAGCAGAAGGTGAGGAGTCGGTGAGCGTGGTCGGTGGTGTCGTAGTCCAACGCTACAAAGGTCTCGGTGAAATGAACGCGGAACAGCTTTGGGAAACAACGATGGATCCGTCGACGCGTACGATGTATCAAGTTACGATCGACGACGCAGGAAAAGCCGATAGCATATTCGATATTTTGATGGGTAACGAAGTCGAGCCACGAAAACGGTTCATCCAAACGCACGCGAAGAATGTAAAAAATTTGGATATTTAGCGTTGTTGTCCGACCCCCCCTGTCATTCCAGTCCCCGTCTTGTCATCCTGAACTTGATTCAGGACCCAGAAAAATAAAAAGACCAAACGGAAATCGTTTGGTCTTTTTATTTTGTGGATCCCGCCCCATCTCTGTCATTCCGGCCTCCGAGCCGGAATCCAGAATGTAAAAAAGGATCAAACAAAATCTGTTTGTTTATTTTGTTACGTGGATTCCGGGTCACGGCCCGGAATGACAGAGGAGTGGCTGGAATAACAAAGAACGGGGCCCGGAATGACAGTAGCGTAGCCGGAAGGACAAAAAAATAGTCCTGCAGGAATGCAGGACAGCGCGGTCAGCGACGAGCGTCGTAGAGAAAGAACAGTGTGTTGATGCTTGTGAGGTAGAGCAGTGTACCGAACGCGAGCGCACCGCGCGCGACGCCTGCTCCCATCCATGAAAGCGCGATGAGACTTGCGAGTACGGGAGCAAGCGCGGTAACTGTTACGGCCAGTTTTTGTCGAAACGACAGTCGTGCGTACCTAACGATCAGTCTGTCCATGGAATCCTCCTGTGCAGAATCTTTCAGAAGAATGGCACATCTGTTGTTGACAGTACATACCCATCCGATACGCTGATCGCGGTTCGCACCAAAATTTTTGCGAGCACAGGAGCGTCCTTTGTCAAAAAAAATCATCACTGCAGAAGGAAGAAACTTCATCATTTCTGCCTTCTTCGCCGCGATCGTAGTCGCGCTTGTGAAAAATTTCGCGCCAGGACTGATCCCCTACGGCGCGTTCGAGTTCTGGACCACGCACGGCACCGTCACCGAATGGCTCATCGCAGGATTGCCGATCTTCGCATGGGGCGCAGCGGTCACAACGGTCTTCGCGATTGTGCGACAAAACACTCCTGAACAAAATCGCTATGCAGAGGGACTTCTGCTCATGAGTGGACTCGGGAACGTGCGCGCGGGCGTAGTCGAAGAGCTCTGCTATCGATGGCTGATCTTTCTCTCGTCGATGTTCTGGGTGAGGGTGAGCAACTTCATCTTGCTCGGATTCATCGGCTGGGGAATTCCGGAGCATCTGTTCATCTGGATTTTCCGACCGCTCGCGGATTTTGTGACTCTACACGGTCTGCACGATCAACTGTACCATCCGTCCGGGTGGGCGATCGGTGCGGCGATGCTCGCGACGAACGCCTTCTTCCGTAACGGCCACAAGTACCAAGGGTGGTTCGGCTGGATCAATAGTTGGTTCCTCGGTATGTTCTTTTTCTGGATCATGTTTCGCTTCGGCCTCCCCGCTGCGATGCTGGTACATTTTTCGTACAACATGGTCATCTCGCTCATCGTCTACGTGAAAGCGGTGCTCGGCAGAGCGATCGGTAACGCGTAATCCACGGACGGCCTTCTCTAATAAGGAACCGCTGAAAAACTCTCTTCCAACGGGAAACGGCTATTTTTCTCGCACGCTCCAATGCCGCGTCCTCAACGATATCTCCATATCGTTTGTGGCGCGTCATCGAACCGTGCAGAAAAAATATCTCGTTTCCCGTCTGGAACATAGTTTTCCAGAGGTTCCCTAAAGGGCCGTCCGTTTTGACAAAATTTTATCTCTATGATATCGTTTCTTCATCAAGAAACGAACCGCCTACAGGCGGCTTTTTAATACAACGAATATGGCTTCACTGAGTAACAATCCCCTTTCAAATTACCTCCGAGAATCACGCGAGGAACTGCGCAAAGTTGCGTGGCCTTCGCGCAAAACGGTCGTTCGCGACACACTCATCGTCGTGGGTATTTCCGTCATCATGGCCGCATTTTTTGGCCTGCTCGACTTCGGCCTCTCGAACGGATTCCAAAAACTGCTCGAGTATCGCGCACTCAAAGGATAAAAACTATGCCAAAACAAACACAACACCTCGGCCGCCGGTGGTATGCGATTCATACTTACTCCGGCTACGAAGAAAACGTCGCACACAACCTCGCCCAGCGTATCGAGTCGATGGACATGGGCGACAAAATTTTCAACATTCTGATTCCAAAAGAGAAGAAAATTAAAATCAAAAATGGCAAACGTAAAACGGTTGAAGAAAAAATCTTCCCAGGATACGTGCTTGTCGAAATGATGGTGACCGATGACTCGTGGTACGTGGTACGCAACACGCCGAACGTCACCGGTTTCATCGGCACCGGTACGATTCCGACACCGGTTGCAGAAGAAGAAATCAAAGCACTCCAGAAACGGATGGGCGTCGACGAACCGGAATACAAGATCGACGTCGAAGTAAACTCGCCAGTGAAGATCGTCGATGGACCGTTCAAAAACTTCGAAGGCAAGGTCGCCGAGATCGACGAGTCACGCGGAAAAATCAAAGTACTCGTGTCGATGTTCGGACGTGAGACACCGGTGGAACTCGATTTCTTGCAGGTCAAAAAAATCTAGCGACACATTCACGTTGTCATCCCAGCTCCCATACTTTGTCATTCCGACCCGGACCAGGGTCCAGGGGCGGAATCCAGAATAAAAAAAGCCAAACGAAATTCGTTTGGCTTTTTTTACGTTCTAGATTCCGGGTCACGGTCCGGAATGACAAAAATAGGGAGGTCGGAGTGACAGAGGAGTGGGTCATATAAAAAGAAGCCGGCCCGCGAAGGGTCGGCTTTCGTTTTTCACGGAGCGTTCAGCAACAGCACTACGGCGCGAGCGAGCAAGCTGCATGCGACCCCGAACACGGAGGCGAGGACAACCTTCCCCGCGTGCACGAGGCTCTCCTTGGTACTCCAACTCCCGGGGGGATCGAGGAGCGGCACCAAGAACGAGATCGCCGCAGAGTTTATCACCCAGGTCGCGCCGAAGATGTACGGCATCTTCCCAAAAATCGTGAACACGCACACGACGGTGAAAACGATGGCGTGTATGCCGGCCAGGTCGGGCCAGAACGAATCGACGCTCTCCTTCGTTTCCGTTTCCTCTGCCACTTCCATGATAAACTCCTTCTGTTTCGGCGATGTGCCTGGTTTGGCTTATCAAAAATTCCCACTTTTGTCAATGAACCTCGGCAGGCATCGCCCTTGCTTTTTCCACCCACGCAGTGTACTCTCCTCCGGCATGCGCGGTGTGCCCTTTGGGCAGCTTCTCACCGACGCTTAAGCGAGGTCATCGGCCGCCAAGGCGTCCGTACCTGCATTTCTATGGCCAAGAAAATCAAGGTCCAAATTAAGCTGCAGATTCCCGCCGGTAAAGCGAACCCCGCCCCACCGATCGGTCCTGCGCTCGGTCAGCACGGTCTGAACATCGCGGAATTCTGTCAGAAATTCAACGCTGCTACCGCCAAACTCCCGCCCGGTGAAATCACCCCGGTCGTGATCAGCGTCTACGATGACCGCACCTATACGTTCATTCTCAAAACCCCTCCGGCGTCCGAACTGCTCAAAAAAGCTGCGGGAATCGAGAAAGGTTCAGGAAAACCACTCACCGAAAAAGTTGGCAAGGTCACAAAAGCACAGATCCGCGAGATCGCAGAAAAAAAACTTGCTGATCTCAACACGCTCTCCATCGAATCAGCGATGAAAATGATCGAAGGGACTGCGCGCAACATGGGTATTGAAGTAAAATAATTTTATTTGTGGGAGTCTCGCAGTACTGCGTGACGCCACTACCACGAACATATGGCACACAGCAAACGCTACGCCGCACTCAAAGCCGCGATCGATCCGAAAAAAACGTACGCCGCAACTGAAGCGATTGAGATGGTAAAAAAAGGCGCGTCGACGAAATTTGATTCTTCGATCGAAGTGCACGTGCGCCTCGGCATCGATTCAAAAAAAAGCGACCAACAGGTCCGCGCGACCGTGGCGCTTCCGCACGGCACCGGTAAGACGAAGATCGTTGCAGTGTTCGTCGCGAACGCCGAGAAAGAAAAAGAAGCAAAAGATGCCGGCGCAGACATCGTCGGCGGCGAAGAGTTGATCAATGAAATCGCAAAGACCGGTAAGTACGCGTTCGAAGTTGCCGTTGCGACACCAGACATGATGCCGAAGATGGCCAAGGTCGCAAAAGTGCTCGGTCCAAAAGGTCTCATGCCGTCACCGAAGAATGAAACGGTGACCACCAACATCACCAAAACTGTTGCTGAACTTCGCAAGGGTCGCGTCGCATTCAAAGCAGACGACACCGCGAACCTTCATCAGGTGATCGGCAAGGCGTCGTTCTCGAACGAACAACTGCTCGAGAATTTCACCGCGTTCATGGATGCGGTGCGCCGTGCAAAACCACCGTCCTCAAAAGGCGTCTACCTCGTCGGTGTCACGCTCTCCTCGACCATGGGTCCTGGCGTGCGTGTGTCGGCGTAATACACAGTGTCGGCGTAATACAAGAATTTGGCACACAAAGCTCGAAGTGTATACTCTATATAACTACTTCGAGCTTTGTTATTTCTGCCCAACCTATGATCCTCTCCGACCGCGACATCAAAAAATATCTCGCTGAGGGAAAAATCACTGTCGTTCCGTACTTGCCAGAGTGTGTGCAGCCCGCATCGATCGACCTTCATCTCGACAAAACTTTTTTGATTTTTGATACCGTCAATCATCACATCATCGACGTTCGCGAACCGGTCGACGGACTGATGCGTCGCGTGAGCATCGATGAGAACCATCCTTTTATATTGCATCCTGGTGAATTCGCACTCGGCGCAACGTTTGAGGAGGTCGGTGTCGGCGACGATGTCGTCGGGCGACTTGAAGGGAAGAGCTCGCTCGGTCGATTGGGTATTATTATTCACGCGACCGCGGGATATCTTGATCCAGGAAACAAATTAAAATTGACGCTCGAGCTGTCGAACATCGGCGCGCTTCCGGTGAAGCTGTATTACAAAATGCCGATCGCACAGATGTCGTTCTCTCCCCTCTCCTCAACATGCGAGCGTCCGTACGGCGCAAAATCTTTGCAATCAAAATATTACGGCGCACAGGAGCCACAAGCGTCACAGATGTGGAAAAATTTCTCCGCAAAAGAATAATCGCACCGCAAAAAACGCGACTCGCTCTCGTGGGCGTGATCGCGTTTTTTGTCTTTGCTGTCGCGAGTCCAGCGCTCGCCGACGACGCCTACCTCGGGCTACAATATGCGAGTGGCATCGGTCTACCGAGCGAAGACATCCGTCTCGCTGTCGCGGGGTTCGTGCGATCGTGCATGGGATTTCTCGGATTGTACCTCGTACTACGCATCATGTGGGGAGGGTTTTTGATGATGACACACGGCGGCGACGAAGAAGCGCGGGCGGCAGCGATGGCGACGATAAAAAATGCGGCCATCGGCATGATGATCGTAATGTCCTCTGCATCGCTCACTAAATTTGTTGTCGACGCGGTTACAAACGCTGCAGGAAATTCTTTTTAACAGGCCCTCTAAACCGAGCATATGCAACTTTCCGTCACTCGTATCGACGCAACGCTTCCGCTCCCGAAGTATGAAACCGCCGGCGCAGTTGCTTTTGATGTCGCCGCGCGCGTTGATGTCGTGGTCGCCCCGAAATCACTCGGCTACATCCCAACGAATCTCGTCGTGCGCGTACCAGAAGGACATGTGCTACTGCTCGCGTCGCGTTCGTCGGGACCGAAAAAAAAAGGTCTGATGATCCCGCACGGCGTTGGCATCATCGATCAAGACTATTGCGGACCGAACGATGAACTGATCGCGCAGGTCTATAACTTCACCGACACGCCGGTCACCGTTACGCGCGGCGAACGGGTCGCGCAAGCGATGGTCACTCCTGTTGTAAAATGCGAATTACAAGAAGTGGTGCTCGAAACCACCGCAGCGAGCCGCGGGGGGTTTGGAACGACGGGGTAAGTTGGTGGCGATCCTCTGTCGTGACAGACTCCCTCTTTGTCATTCCGGCCTACCTTTATTGTCATCCCAGCTCCCTCTTTTATCATTCCGGCCTCCGAGCCGGAATCCAGAAAAACAAAAAAGACCGAACGGAAATCGTTTGGCTTT
>JAHFIV010000045.1:8538-8993 GCA_023246225.1 bacterium | reverse complement strand
AGGTGTTCAGTGCGAGGAGGGCGAGAAATGTTGGGTCTTCTGCGACTGCTTCCCAGAGAGGATCGACAGCAGATTGTTTGAATTGTTCCGCCGCTTTTTTTTCCGTTGCATCCGCGCCTTTGCGCGCCTTGCCTCCACCACCGAGACCCGGCACTTTACCGATCGCACCGCTGACGCTTGCGCCACTTCCGCCCGCAGCACTTCCTGAAGCCCCTGCGCTTGCGCCCGCATTGCTTCCGCCGGATGCCCCACCTGCTGCGCCACCACCCATGCCACCAGAAGCTCCGCCCGCACCCCCCATGCCGCCGCCCATCCCACCTTGCATTCCACCGTCTGCTCCTTGAGGCCCGCTGGGGCTCTGACTGCCGCCAAGGCTAGGCGCTCCTCCGCCCGCACCACCAGCCCCCTCGCCGCCAGATGGCGCTCCGCCCGGTGCACCCTGAGGAAGAGGCCCG
>JAHFIV010000045.1:0-8528 GCA_023246225.1 bacterium | reverse complement strand
TACCCCCCGCAACCCCGCTGCCTTTCGCGTCGCCCTCCGGAGCGTTCGGTTTCTCAGGTTCTCCATTTTTATTTTGTTGGTTCTGTTGTTCGTTTTTTTTCTCTTCACCTTGCTGTTTCTTTTTTTCTTCTTCCTTTTCCTTCTCCCCTTTGTCAGCGTCGTTATCATCTTGTTTCTTTTTTTCTTCTTCTCCTCCCGCATCCTCCTGCGCGTTATCATTCGCCGGCGGTTCTTGCGGCATCGCGTTATCATTTGCAGGCTGCCCTTGCGGCATCGCGTTATCGTTCTCCGGCTCGTCGTCAAAGTCGTCGACTTCATCGAACGGCTCGTCATCATCGTTCACATCTTCGTCCGCGTCCTGATCGTAATCAAATTTTTCCGCGGTCGCAGCGCCAGGTCGAGGGACAGGACCACCGTTCGAACGCGTTCCTGTGCCAGAACCAGAAGATGAAGATGCTGGTTTCTGGTTGTTCTGTTTGTTTATCGCCGCAACGCGACCCTGCTCCAACTGGTTTCTCCAGCGGTCTAATGTCACCTTAAGAGGAACTTCCTCTTTAGACTTTTTGGGGCTCGCGGGCATGTACTTTACGTTTTGTAATCATCACCTGATCGTTTTTACATCCGACAACCACGGTGTCGCCGGGCTTGCACGACTCAGAAAGAAGTTCGCGCGCAAGAGGATTCTCGATCAGATCTTGAATCTGTCGACGCACGCCGCGTGCGCCGTACGCGGGGTTCCAACTTTTTTCCGCGACCACTGCGAGTATCTGCGGCCGCGTCACCATCACCACGCCATAATCTTTTTTTACGCGCGTCGCGAGGTCATCCATCTGTAATCCAACGATCTCTTTGAGATGTTCTTGTGAAAGCGGCTGAAACACCACGACCTTGTCGATGCGATTGATGAATTCTGGCCGGAATGCGCTTTCTAATTCTTTCATCACGCGATCACGCGCTTCTTTTACATCTTCCGTAGAAACATCACCGACTACAGACTCAGAGAAACCGATCGACGGTGCTTGTAACTGCGACGCGCCGACGTTCGACGTCATCACAATGATGGTGTTTTTGAAATTAATTTTTCGTCCTGTCGCATCGGTGACGTGACCGTCCTCGAGAATTTGCAACAAAAGATTGTGCACGTCTCCGTGCGCCTTTTCAATTTCATCGAACAACACGATGGAATGCGGTTTGCGCTTCACAACGTCGGTGAGTTTCGTTTCGTCGCGATACCCCACGTAGCCCGCCGGTGCACCGACCAGCTTCGACATGTTGAATCCCTCAGAGAATTCTGACATGTCGATGCGAATGAGTGCGTTCGGATCTTGAAATACCGTTTCCGCGAGCGTTTTTGCAAGTTCAGTTTTTCCGACACCCGAAGGACCGAGGAAAAGGAACGATGCGAGCGGTCGGTTGGGGGAGGAAATCCCTGCTTTTGCGCGACGCACGAGCTCCGCCACGTTTTTTACCGCCTCATCCTGCCCAACGATCCGTTTTCTGAGCGTCCCTTCTAGTTTGAGCAGGCGATCTTTTTCTTGCAGCAACAGATCGGTCACCGGGATGCCGGTCGCGCGAGCGATCACCATAGCGATCTCTTTTTTGCCGATCTTTCCGATCACCGGCTTTACCTTTGCAGGATTTTTTTTGTTGAACTGCGAGATTTGGTGCTCGAGATCTTTTTCTTTCGTTTTTAATTCAAGCGCTTCGATGAAATTTTCACCGAGCACCGCTTTTTGTTTTTTGTGGCGAACTTTATCGAGTTCGTCATCCAGCCCTTTGATTTTTTTTGCTTCGCCTTCGCCGCCTGCAGCAACGCGAACGCACGCAGCCGCCTCATCGATCAGATCGATCGCTTTGTCGGGAAGAAAACGGTCGGTGATGTAACGCTCCGAGAGCGCAACCGCTGCTTCGATCGCTTCGTCGGTAATCTCCACACCGTGATACTGCTCGTAATTTTCACGAAGCCCCTGCAGAATTTTCACTGCGACATCGTGCGGTGGGGGATCGACCATGACCGGTTGAAATCGTCGCTCGAGCGCGCCGTCAGCTTCGATGTGTTTTTTAAATTCTGCGAGCGTGGTCGCGCCGATGCATCGCATGTCGCCACGCGCGAGCGCCGGCTTCAAAATGTTCGCTGCGTCCATAGAACCGGAAGTCGATCCGGCGCCCATGATATTGTGCAGCTCGTCGATAAACAAAATGACATCGGTGTTGTTTTTCATTTCATCGATGATCTGTTTCAATCTTCCTTCGAATTCACCACGATAAATAGTGCCCGCAAGAATCAATCCGAGATCGAGTGCGAGAATTCTTTTGTCAGCGAGAATTTCTGGCACTTCGCCTTTCAAAATTTTCTTTGCGAGCCCCTCCACGATCGCTGTTTTTCCGACACCAGGTTCACCGAGCAGCACCGGATTATTTTTGGTGCGACGACAAAGAATTTGAATCATCCGCTCAACTTCTTTGTCGCGACCGATCACCGGATCGATGTTTTCTTGGAGTTTCGGATTTGTTAGTTCGGTAGAAAAGAAATCGAGCGCTGGCGTTTTTGCTTTTGCCGTCGCGCGTGCAAGTTTTTTGCTTTCTGCTTTTTTCCCTTCGGCTTTTGCGTCGTCTTTTTTTGTCGGCGCTTTTCCTTGCTCGTATGTTTCGGTGATCTCTGGAAATTTTGAGGTGCTCTTTAGTACCGTCTGCACTTGCTCTTTCAGTTCGCGAAGATCGATCAGTTGCTCAGTCAAAATGGCATCGACGGCAGGGGAGTCGATTTGGAGCAGTCCCGAAAGGAGATGCTCAGTTCCCACATACCGATGTTCGTGCACGTTTGCAGTGAGCACCGCTTTTTCGATCGCGCGTTTTGCATCAACCGAAAGTTTTGGTGTGCCTTCCAGTGTCATTTTCTTTTCGGCGACGTGCAGCATCTCCATTGTGAGCACGCGTCGAATCTCTTCGGCGCTGATGTGCGTTTTGCGAAGTATCTCCCCACCGATGCTCCCTTTCTGATGCATCAGCGCGAGCAGCATGTGCTCGGGGTTGATGTCAGGAGAACTGAGCTCCACCGCGATCGAGTAGGATTTCGCGAGAACGTTTTTGAGATGCGCGGTGAACTTGTCGAGGATGTCGGTGTTCATAGAGAGTAGATGAGATGGTGGAGAGGAGATTAAGCGTGCGCCATGAGTTCGAGTTTTGCGATGCGGTCTGCGATCGGCGGGTGTGTGGAGAGGAGACTGCCGCTGAACGGTTTCGCGATGAACAGGTGCGCGGTTGCGGCTGAAGGGTTGTGCATCGGGAGCGCCTCGCGTTCGATTTTTCTGAGTGCGTTTGCGAGTCCTTCGGGGAAGCGCGTCATCAGTGCGCCGGACGCGTCCGCGAGATACTCACGTCGTCGTGATATCGCGAGTTGGATCAAGTGCGCAACGATCGGCGCGAGGATCATCAGCACAAGACCGACGATCAGAAACACACCGCCACCGTTATCGCGTTCGCGTTTTCCGCCGAAGTTGATCCGGAACATGAGGTTGGCGAGGAGCGACACGATACCGACGAGCACGATCACGATCGTCATCACGCGGATGTCGTAATTTTGAATGTGCGACAGCTCATGCGCGAGTACGCCCTCTAGTTCTTCGTTTTGGAGTTTCGTGAGCGCGCCGGTCGTGACCGCGATCGATGCGTGCTGCGGATCGCGTCCTGTTGCGAACGCATTGATCGCGGGGTCATCGATCACGTGTATCTTTGGTGTCGGTAGTCCTTGCGAGATGCACAGGTTTTCAACCATGCGATACAGATACGGATTGTCCGTCTGCGTGATTCGTTTCGCACCAGAAACCACGAGCGCGACTTTATCACCGGCATAGTAGCTGATGAGCGCAGAGATCACCGAGTACACCGCAGCGAATAACAAAAAAGTTCCTCCACTTCCTTCGTAGCGATCGATCACCCAGCCAAACGCGAGCACGATCGCGGAAAAAACCGCGATCAGTACCACGGTCCTCCGTTTATTTGCAGCGATGAAATCGTAGGTGGTCATCGGTTTTAGAATTTTACTTGCACATTCTCTCGTTCCGCAGCGCCGGCTTCAAAAAAATCGTATTTTTTGAAGTTCAACTTTGCAGCGATGATGTTGTTCGGAAACACCATGATCTTTGTGTTGAAATCACGGACGTTGGCGTTATAAAATCGTCGTGCTGCTTGAATTTTGTCTTCTGCATCTTTGAGATCGTCTTGCATCTGTAAAAAATTCTGCGAAGCTTTGAGATCAGGATAATTTTCTGCGACTGCGAACAGAGATTTCAGTGTTTGTGACAGCTGATTCTCTGCGGCGGCTTTGTCTGAAGCGGTGGCTGCGCCCATCGCCGCGGCGCGTGCCTGCACCACTTTTTCGAAGGTCCCGGCTTCGTGTTGTGCGTATGCTTTTACGGTTTCGACGAGGTTGGGGATAAGATCGTAGCGACGTTTGAGTTGCACATCGATGTCTGACCACGCTTCGTCAACGCGATTTTTAAGCGTGATGATGCCATTATAGAGCATGACGAGCCAGCAGAGCGCAAAAAATGCGAGGGAAAGAATGATAGCGAGAGGCATAAGCAGGAGTATAAGTAATGTATGCCTCAATTATAGAGAAAATAAGTGGGAGTAGCAACGGAACTTATCCCGCTGTCATTCCGATCTCACTCTTCTGTCATTCCCAGACCCCTCTCTAGTCATTCCAGCCCCCTCTTTTTGTCATTCCGGGCCGTGACCCGGAATCCAGAAAAGGCCAAACGAGAGATACGTTTGGCTTTACGTTTCTGGATTCCGGCTCGGAGGCCGGAATGACAAAGAGAGGGAGGTCGGAATGACAAAGCGATGGGGAACTATGTATTATAGAACGCGTTTTTTTGTTACAGTTTGATCGCTATGTCCATCGATCCAAAACTTTTCAAAGCCTACGATATACGCGGTCTTTCTCCTGAGGAGATCGACGCGGATTTTGCGTATCGCGTCGGGCAGGCGATGGTGGTGTTCACGAAAGCAAAAACTGTGGTTGTTGGGCGCGACATGCGCGACACTACACCGACGTTGTTTGATGCGCTCTCGCAAGGGATCACGTCACAAGGGGCAGACGTGATCGACATCGGACTCGTGACGACGCCGATGTTGTACTACGCGGTTGCAGAGTACGATCTGCACGATGCAGGTGTGATGATCACCGCGTCACACAATCCAAAACAATATAACGGATTCAAGTTGTGTTATGGCGACGCGTTGCCGATCGGTGGCGAGTCGGGAATGAAAGACGTGCGCGATATCGCGATTGCGGGGCCGTATCCGACAAAAAAAGCGGGGACGATCGTCACGACCGATATTCGGAGCTCCTATATAAAGAAGCTCATTTCTTTTGTGAATGTAGCCAAATTTCAGGACTTGAACGTGGTGGTCGATACCGCGAACGGCATGGAAGGCGCGATCATTCAAGATGTTTTTGCGAAGCTCCCTTCGTGCCGCATGACCGGATTATTTTTAGAACTCGACGGCGCGTTTCCGAATCACGAAGCGAATCCTTTAAAAGAAGAAACGCTCGATGCTTTGAAGACGGCGGTGCGTTCTGTGCGCGCGGATATCGGTGTTGCATTCGACGGCGATGGTGATCGCATCGGCCTCGTTGATGAAAACGGGGAGACGGTGCGTGCGGATTGGATCGGTGCATTACTTGCGCCGTTATTGCTCACGCGCAGTCCTGGTGCGACGATGCTCTATGACGTGCGCGAAAGTTTGGTAGTGCGCGAAGAGATCGAACGCGCAGGCGGTCGCGCGATCATGTGCCGCGTCGGGCACGGCCTCATCAAACCGCAGATGCGTCGCGAAGATGCGGTGTTTGCGAGTGAACTTTCCGGACATTTTTATTTTCGTGATGTGTACGGTGCGGAATCATCCGATCTGGTGCTGTTGTTGTTTCTTGAATTACTCTCTGCATCGGGGAAAAAATTATCCGAACTCGTCGCGCCACTGAAAAGATACGCGCACTCCGGCGAAATTAACTTCGAAGTTGCAGATAAAGATGCGGTGCTTGCAAAGTTGGAGCAGGTGTACGGCCATGAGGCGACAGACATTTCGCGCATCGACGGATTGCGGATGGATTTTCGTGACGTGAATACACCAGAAAACGATTGGTGGTTCAGTGTACGCGTGTCGAACACCGAACCGTTGCTTCGTTTGAATCTCGAAGCGAAGCGCGCAGAAAAAATGAGTGAGGAGCGGGAGCGGTTACTTGCCATTATTCGTGTATGATCGGTGTTTTTGATTCCGGCCTCGGAGGTCTCACTGTGGTAAAAGAATTGTTTCGGCAACTGCCGGGACGCGGCGTTGTGTATCTCGGCGACAACGCACGTTTTCCGTATGGTTCGAAAGGTCGTGATGTGGTGCGGCAGTTCGCCGTGCAAGATGCGGAATTTTTGAAAGCGCACGGAGCCGATGCGATCATCGTTGCGTGCAACACTGCATCTGCGCTCGCGATCGATGCGGTGCGTGCCGCGGTCGATGTGCCGGTGTTTGAAGTGGTGACCCCCGCGGTCGCGAAAGCTGCGGTGCTTACAAGGGGGAGAGTGGGAGTGATCGGTACGCGAGGCACGATCGGCAGCGGTGTGTACGCGGAAAAAATGTCCGATGCGTCACCGAAAACAAAAGTGTTTTCGCAGGCGTGTCCACTTTTTGTACCGCTCGTTGAAGAGGGGTGGACTCGTCGCAGCGAAGCCTCATCAATTGCCAAGACCTACCTCCGTCCGCTACGATTACGGCGCATAGACACCCTTATTTTAGGCTGCACCCATTACCCGTTTCTGCGTTCGCAGATCGCCGCCGCTGTAGGACCGGGAGTTCGACTGGTCGATCCTGCACGAGAAACGGTTGCGGAGTTCGTGCGGTTTCTCGATAGCGAAGGTGAACTCGCTCTGAAACTTGCGAAGGAAATCACACATCGTTTTTTTGCGAGCGATAAAACCGAACACTTCTCGCGGCTCGCTGCGCGTTGGCTCGGTCAAGACATAATTCTCGAACATGCATCACTCGAATGATTGGCACTATTTTCATTTTCGTCGCCGTCCTCTCGCTGTTGGTTTTTGTACATGAGTTTGGACACTTTATTACGGCAAAGCGCGCGGGGATTCGCGTTGATGAATTCGGATTCGGTTTTCCGCCGCGACTTTTCGGTATCAAAAAAAACGACACCATCTATTCGATCAACTGGATTCCGCTCGGTGGATTCGTGAAAATTAAGGGCGAGGCAGGAGAACACAAAGATGACAAAGATAGTTTCGCAAGCAAAAGTACACTCACGCGTGTGTCGGTGTTGCTTGCTGGTGTTGGGATGAACATCATCCTCGCGTGGGTGTTGCTCACTGTCGGGTACGTCATCGGGTTGCCGCAGGTGGTGGAAGGTTTGTCGCCGTACGCGCGTGTTGCCGATACGAAAATTCGAGTGATGCAAGTGCTTGCGGGGTCGCCCGCGGACCGTGCTGGTGTGCAAGCTGGTGACGAACTCACGCGCATGGATGGGCGAGAGCCCGGCAACAGCGAACAAGTACGCGCACTCGCGCAGGAGCGACTCGGTTCACCGATCGCACTTGTTGTCGTGCGTGGTGGGCAGACGCTCGAAAAATCGGTGGTGCCGGAAGTGCTCGAAGAAAGTGGCAAACCCGGTCTCGGTGTTGGACTCATGAAGACCGGTTTGGTGTCGTATCCTTTCTATATCGCGCCGATCGAAGCTGCGCATTCCACGTTCATGATCGGTGAAGAGATCGTACTGTCGTTCTGGGGGTTGATCCGCGATCTGTTTGTGCAACACAAAATGACCGTTGAGTTTTCTGGCCCGGTCGGGATCGCTGTACTCACCGGTGAAGTCGCGAGACTCGGCATTCGTCACCTTCTCCAGTTTACCGCGCTGCTTTCTGTGAACCTCGCCATTCTCAACGTGTTGCCGTTCCCTGCACTTGACGGCGGTCGTTTGTTTTTTCTTCTTTTTGAAGCGATTCGTGGCAAGGCGGTAAGTCGGAGAATCGAAATCGCAACGCACAACATCGGTTTCGGCATACTCCTCACGCTTATCGTCATCGTGACCTACCGTGATGTGGTACGATACGGCGAAAGAATTGTGCATGCGCTCGGTGCTCTTCTGCATTTATGAAAGAACAGTTAGAACAACTTGCAAAGGAAATTTTGCGTGCGCTGGATGAGGTGCACACTCTTGCTGACATCGAGACGTTTGCAACCGAGCGGTTGGGACGGAAATCAGAGTTCAACACCGTCCTTAAAGGACTCGGTGCGCTTGCAGCAGACGAACGTGCGGCGGTCGGCGCGCACGCGAACGTGTTGAAACAACAGATCGCAGCCGCGCTTGCGACGAAACGGGCTGCACTTGAATCGGTATCACTCGGTGCGCTTGCGGAATCCGATCGCGTAGATGTCACCGTTCCTGGCACGCGTCCCGTGGAAGGACATCTGCATCTTACGAGCCAGGCGATCAACGAAATCACCGACATTTTTCGTCGGATCGG
>JAHFIV010000072.1 GCA_023246225.1 bacterium | reverse complement strand
TTCAGGAGCCGAACGTACAGATCGACGTGTTCGTCGGCAATCACGATCAATTTCTCGTGTGGCCGCGTGTGCAGCGCGAGATCGTGCGACGCCTTTCGCATGGCGATCCGGCGCTCGTCGAGAAAATCCGTTTCGTTGACCAGTACATGGGATACGAAGACGAAGACCGCGGCGTGTTGTACTACCACGGCATGGACGCAGAGCCGCACAACGTCATGGATCCGAAGACTGCGATCCTCGCGGATCGTCTCGGTATCAAACTGAAGCGGCCGATTCTCAACAAACCGCTCGGTTCGCACATGGCGATGGATCTTTCTTCGCGACTGAAGTTGAAGAATCCGCTGATCGGACGTCTCCCGTTCGAGGGTGACATCTGGCATGACGCGATTCGTCACAAGTGGGGGTGGGCGGTGTACGCCGGCCTCATGGTGGCGTGGTTCTTTTACATCCAGTTTTTTGCAATGCTCGACTTCCGTCGCAAGACCGGACTCAGGACGGTGCTCCGCGTCATCGCAGGGACGATGCGCAAGCATCCTGTCGATGAGTACGCCGCACGCGTGTTGAAACATCGCGAGGACATCCGCGTGCTCGTCATGGGACACTCGCATGTTCCGCGCCGCATCACCGGTCCCGACGGTACATACATCAACACCGGTTCGTGGGCGATGCGGCTCAAGCTGGTGTGGCCGACGTTCACCTACTCATGGCGACACTTTCGCTGGCTCGAAGTGCACTGGAGGAACCTGCGTTACTTTTTCGAGACCGGCAAAGTGCCGTTCGCGAACAAGCTGATCAAGATCCTCGGCTACCTGCTGATGTCCGGTCTGCTCATCGCATATCTGTTCATCACGTTTCAGGGAAACGACAGCTTCGGTACATGGGCGATGACGCTGCACCACCTCAAGTATCTCGCCGGGATTTTTCTCGGCTTCATGATAGTGAAGGCGGTGATCCGTTTCTTCGCGGTGAAGCCCGAGGTGGTGCACGATACGCAGTTCACGTTCGGTTTGGTGCGACGTCGTGACGGCGCAGTAACCGCTGATCTCATGGAGTACGTCGCTCCGGACGACGCCATCCGCGAATACGTCTAGTCACCGCCGTCCCTTTTTCTGGGACGGCTTTTATTTTTTCAATCTTCCTCTTTTTGTCATTCCGACCCTCTTCTTTTGTCATTCCGGGCCGTGACCCGGAATCCAGAACCGTAAAGTCAAACGATTTCCGTTTAGCTTTTTAATTTTTCTAGATTCCGGCTCGAAGGCCTGAATGACGAGCTGCAGGCTTGAAACTTTCGTCTCCATCGGCGATACTTTTTTTATACTGTTTGATGCCCTTATGCTCGATAAGAACCATCTCGCCACGATCGGCGCACGACACAAAGCCTATGCCGCGGCACGGCATCAGGTCATTCAGCTCGCGAGCGTTGCGCAAGGTGCATCGAAGCGTGCGATTTTTGCTTTGCATCGTGATGATGCAGGAGAGACAACGCGTCTTCTCGACGAAGCCGGTGAAGCGCTGCGTGCTATTCAGCAGCTTGCGACCACGACAGAAGGTATCGATGAAGAAGGGTCGTATCGCGCAGCGCTCGAGGAGTACGCTGAAGCGGCGTTGTATCGTGATTTTGTGACCACGGGAAAAGTGAGCGCGCTCGCCGATCTTCCGGTCACGATCAGCGATGATGCGTATCTCGGTGGACTCTCTGACCTCACCGGCGAATTGCAGCGGCGACAAGTGCGTGCGGCCACAGAGGGACGGATGGAAGAGGTGCAGCGCAGCAAAGAAGTGATCGGTGAGATCGTGGAGGCTCTCCTCGCGATGGATCTCGGCGGATATTTGCGAACGAAATTCGATCAGTCGCGCAACAGTTTGCGACGCGCAGAAGAAGTGTTGTATGAAATGACTTTGCGCAATCGTTCATGAACCGTTGCAAAGCTGCGGTGATCGTCCCCGCGTACAACGAAGAGGCGACGATCGGCGACGTCGTGCGTGCACTTGTTGCGAGCGAAATGTTTTACGAAGTGATCGTGGTGTGTGATGGATCACAGGATCGCACTGCAGAGAGAGCTCGCGAAGCGGGCGCAACGCTCGTGCATGCATGCACGAAAAATCGCGGAAAAGGTGGCGCTCTTGCGATCGGTGTGCGCGACACCGATGCGCCGGTGATCTGTTTTTTTGATGCTGATCTCATCGGACTTACCGCTGCACACATCACCGCGCTCGTTGATCCGGTAGTGCGCGGCGCACTTGCGATGACGATCGGTGTGCGCGATCGCGGCGTCGTGACGGGGACGATTGCGCGCAGTTTTAAAATCGGTGGTCAGCGCGCACTTCGTCGCGAAATTTTTGAACGCTTGCCGCAACAGTGTGTTGCGGGGTATAAAATTGAAACAGCGCTCACCTTTTTTTGCACAGTGCAAGCGAAGGCCTATGCTGTCGTCACACTGGCAGGGTTGCGTTTTGTCCGTAAAATAGAGAAAGAGGGTTTGTTCGCAGGAGTGATCGGGTACATAAAGATGTCTGCGCAGATTGCGTGGGCGATAATCGAATGTCGATTACTTCGCGCAGCGTTCCTGGAACGAGAGGAGAAATAAGTATGTTCACGTCCGAGTGGTTTCAAGGAAAACACGTCACGGTCATGGGGCTCGGTCTTCATGGTGGTGGTCTTGGCGCAGCAAAATGGT
>JAHFIV010000004.1 GCA_023246225.1 bacterium | reverse complement strand
GATCATGCGCATACGGCTACGAATCGTTGGACGCACAATTTTGACACGAAATCCTCACCGACGTTCTGCCAAATGGTCGGTACTTGGTTGATGTCGAGACGAAGCAACACCGTTCCTTCGATCGAGATCTGTTTTCCATCGAGCGTCTGTGCAACGATCGGCCGGTCACCGAGGCCTTGTTCGTTCTCCGGATTGAATTTTTTGTTGATCGAATACTCGAGAGTTTGCGTGTTAAACAATTTCGCTTTTTGCCAAAACGGGATTTTCAAATGTAGACCAGGCGTCAACACTTTTTTCAATACACCGCGTCCGAGATCGTACACGCATGCGACATACCCCGGCGGCACATAAATAAACAGTCCTTTAAGAACGTCTTCGACGACGAAGGAGTACATGATTTTATCTAGGCTGTCGCTCATATATATGCGTACTATTCATGAATCAACCTCAACGTATCAGGAAATTCGCTGACCCGCAATCAATGCAATGGTCCGTTCGAAGGAACGTGAAAAAATATTCTTCGAAATTGAAAAACGATCATCGAATAAAAAAGTGACGTGAGTACGAACAACGACTTCACCATCGGGAGAAGGAGTAGAATCACAACGCTAAAGATCGGAAAGAGAAACATGTATATCACATCCGATCGCGTGACGAGATGCGCACGTTGTTTTTGTACAGTATAAATCTGCGCGAACAACACCGCGCCGACAACGAGCGCCCATAACGAACTTTTTTGTCCGATATCGAAACCAAAAAATTGCGTGTTAATCTGTAATGGTATGCTCACCCAAGAATACAGCACTTCAGAATACGTGAACCGTATGCCACCGACGAACACCTGGTACAGCAATATAAGCACGAGCAGCTGCACACCAAGGACGATCACTTTCGACCAGTAACTCACTTTGTGCGTCTTGAGCAACTCGCGAATTTTTTCTTTTTTCATCACGTGATCGGTTTTAAAATCACGATCGATCGATTCAAAACGTTGATTCAGCTTTTCGAAACGAAACCGGCTGCGCTCTTCGAGGACGGTAAGTGGAAGAAGTGCGGTGCGAAGCAACACAGTGAGTTCTATAATTGCGACGCCGAGATTATTGTACGCTGGGCCCGAGTACAGAAAAAACAAAAAATTCAGAAGGGGGTTGTAGAGCCAGTCATGCCAAATATGGGCCATAAGTTTACGGGGAAGATTTTGATTTTTTTGCGTCCATTGCAAACGCTTCTGAAAAGCGCCCATCACGACCACGAGGACTCACCATCTCTTTTCTTATATAAAGAAGCGCGATGATACCGAGAAAAGTGAACGCTGAGAGAAGCAAAAATAATACTTTGAATCCGAATCGATCCGCGAGAACGCCACCGATCGCCGCCGTCGCCGCGAATCCGAGACCGACAGCGTTCGAATGCAGCGTCCACTCAGAACTTTCGCGATGCTTGTCGATGTGCCGAGTGAAAATCGCGAGCCAAGTCGGAACGCTCATCGCATAACCGATACCGTTAAGCGCTTCGACAGCAAACACCTGCCACACCTCTCGAATAAAAAAGTAATACAGCAATGGAACGATCGCCATGATGACGCTCCCCGCTACCATGAGCATGTAATCGTCGCGTTCTCCTGGCTTGGCGTCGGCATACGCAGCGACAGGGACCTGTACTGCGGACTTCACCACCCAAAACAGCGTTGTCACAAAACCGACGGTCGCGATCGTCGCACCGGCGATGTGTGTGGTGATGTACACCGCTGAAATCGGTGAAATGAATCCGGTCGCCGAAATCAACAAAAAATCGGCGTACACCATCGTGAGAACCACCTTATTTACGGCTGCTTTTCGCCAGATTGACATAAAAAATACCCGGACACGGCATCCGAGACACTGTACCATTTTTCACGCCGATTTACAATTATCGCACTATCGCAAATTCCACGCTCGCAAGACCATGGGTGGAAACGAGACGTTCCTGTTGCTGGGTCTCCATACCCCTGATCACCGCCGCTCTTTTCTTGGCATCACGCTCGTTCATATATTCTTCGGTATGCACAAGAAACACTGGAGCTTTTAAAGTGGTGTCTTCACCCCTGTTGATATATGCAACGGTTTCTGCGACATCATGAGAAACGCCGATGGAAAGGGATCCATCTGCGCAGCGCAGTGCATAAAGGTAGCGATGACCTGTGGACATTAATTTGGCTAATTACAGAGAAAAACTAATACCAAAATCCCCGGGTAGGTCACATTGTTCGCAAACGACGTGACAGGCAAGAGCGTAACCCCATCTGACTACGGCTGTAAAGATGGAGTTATCCACAGCCCCTGTCGCACGTGAAGGTCCAATCCTGGTGACATCCACCTCTTTTTGCAAAAATAAGGCGGATTAAAAAAATCCTGACGCGAACGCGTACAGGACTCTGCCTCAAAGTTATCCGGGTAGATGGGGTGAGACCCCGCGAGCAGTGACCCAGATCGCCGCACCGACAGAGCTAAGATCGGGGCGACTGAGACTCGCACCCCAAACGTATACGTCGAGATCGCTCTCTAGGCAGTAGTCGACAACAGCCTTGGCAGCGCCGAGAAACAACTCGGATGACTGATGTTGCTTGCCGCGAAGCTCCGCAAAGCTTACGAGTGCTTCCTCGGTGTAAAGGTCCATAACCATGTACTGGCGTCCGGTCTCTCTCTTGAGCATTCTCTGAAGCTCCTGAATGATCCCCTCCGCCCGCTGGTGTGCCCGTGATCCCGCGGGGATCCTCCTCGTCTGCAGACGCGTTTTCCATGCCTTTCCGATCGATATCATCAGTTCCGTCTCCTTTTTGTGGTGAGATTCCCTGTAAAAAGCAGGTGCCGTTAGCATATACAGAGATATCAAAAATGTCAATGGTGATTGACATGAACCCTCTTTACTGCTATCTTGCCAAGTTATCCACAAAGGATAGCCCACGCAGCAAGGAGAGCTGCCACACCACATCAGAAGGAGACCTCATGCGAACGTTTCTCGTCACCCTCGCGTGCATCGGCACGACTCTCGGCTGCGCCACAACAACGCCGCCCGCGCCTCCGGAGACACCGCCGCCCGCCACTCCCGCAGAAAACGGCGTCATGGTGAGGTCTGTGGTTAGCGCGTCGATCGCCAGCCAGTGCAAGGAGGGCACCTCGCAAGAAGAGTACGGCTGTTCCGCCGGTGAGCAGTGCCCCGAACTCCTGGACGACGTCCGTGCGCAACGCGGATTCCACATCATCTCCGTCGAGTACAACGTCATCGCAACCCCGGGCGCGCAGAACTACTCCGAGCAGTACGATGCCACAACCACCGACCTGAAGGCGCACCCGTACCTCCCGAAGTCGCTCCACGTCGCGGACACCTGCCAGCACTACCGATGCGGGGTGAGCCAGGAGTGCCTCGTCGCCAAGCGCCCACTCCAGACGTGCATCCACCCCTACGGCTGCACGCTCCTCCACAAGCTGCGGTAACCCACCGCGCACCGAGCGCCCGTCTTACTAAGCGGGCGCTCTTTCTTATAAGTGGCCTCTGTAAAAGTATGTTCCGAAGCTGCCCCGCCGCTATGATCTCTTTATGAGAGAAGGGCGGGGTCCCGCCCTAAGGCGGGAAAAATGAGAAATTTTTGAGAGGCCCCATAAAAAAGTCCACTCTTCAACAGAGAAGAGTGGAACGGTGTGAAGTGTCAGCCGTGCCCGATGAAATGAGCGACGCAGGCGACGACGAACATGCTGAAGGTGATCGTTCCGACGAAGATCGGGATAATCGTCATCGCTGCAGATGCGAGCAGGCTTCTTGTTCTGAAGCCGGTCCAGAACATCATCCTGAGCTGGTTACCGATGCCGATCCCCCAGCAGACGATCGTGACGAGCATGTACACCCACCACAACGAAACGAATATGGCCATGATCTCCTCCTTATACTCACCAGCCTCGTTGCGATGCGGCGAATACCGATCCTTCTTAGCGAGAACCGAGGCTCCTGTCAATGATGAAACAACCATTTTCACCACAACATTCGACTCGACAAATCACTGCGGTTCTGATACGTTGGTACTCGCAAACATATGGTCCCATCGTCTAGCCCGGTCTAGGACGTCTCCCTCTCACGGAGAAAACAGGGGTTCGAATCCCCTTGGGACTACCACCCCGCTAAGCGGGGTTTCAAGAAAGGAAAGCGACGCTCAGCGTCGCTACAATAAGGGCCCGCTGAGCGGGCCGGGATGCACCAAAAAATGTATCCAAAATAAAAAACTTGACGCAAAAAATAAAAAATGAGATGGAGCAGGTGAAAGCCTGTTTTTATGTATTTTGTTTACGTTTTATTGAGTCTAAAAGATCGTAAGCTCTATATCGGATATTCATCTGATCTAAGGAGTAGGCTCCTCAAACACACGGTCGGGAAAGTGCCATCGACGATCTGGCGAAGGCCTCTCAAACTCATATACACAGAAATATATTTGACCGTTCTCGAGGCACGGCGTCGTGAAAAATTCCTCAAAGGAGGTGCGGGTCACGAACAGTTAAAAATCAATTGCCACTCACTTTAAAAATTCATAACTATCGCCCGCACTGAACGGTCCAGCATGGACGACGCTAAGCGTCGCTTCAATATTCAAAGGCCCGCTCAGCGGGCCCACTCCTCCTTACCACCAACAAGCAGCATTGCGGCAGAAAGCGGTTCTGCCATCAGCTCTTTGACGATCTGCTCCATATGCATTCCGCGAGAGCCTTTCACGAGTACGATATCACCTTGGTGCATGCGTTCCTGCACAAACCTTCCCGCTTCGTCGTTCGTTGAAAAATGAAACACTTGCTCCTCGCTCGCACCCGCAGCACGCGCAGCTTTTTCTGCTGCCACCATTCCTCCACCAACAAACACCAGTACATCCGCGCACGCTGCGGCCTCGCGCCCAACCTGCACATGTCCTTGTTCTGATGCGTCCCCGAGCTCAAGCATGTCGCCAAGCACCGCGAATCGTTTTTTGTATTCGCCGATCGGCACCTCGCGCAGCACATGCAGTGCCGCAAGCGTCGAGCGTGGCGCAGCGTTATAGGTATCATCGATCAGCATCGCATGTTTTATACCTGGAACGTAGCGCATTCTTCCCGGCGCGCCTTGAAATCCGCGTAGCGCATCACCGATCTCCACAAGATTCATCCCTTTTTCAATACCGACAGCGATCGCAGCGAGCGCTGCGGAGATCGCTTGACGACCGAGCATGCCAGGAATGTACATCGGCACCGTTGCGCCGTTCGCAGACACTTTAAAATGCATGCCGCACTCCGTATCCTCCGCGCAGACGTAACTCAGTTCATCGTGCGCACGAACATCGGCATCAGAATGAAACCCATAACTCACAATTTTTGCTTTTGTTTTTGCGTGCATCGCCCATACGTTTTCATCGTCACGATTCAGAACCGCAACACCATCGCGACCGAGTCGTTCGAGTACCACGCGTTTTTCTTTACTAATATTTTCTATCGATCCGAAAAATTCCATGTGTGATTCACCGACCGCAGTGACAACGCCGATGTTCGGTGGCGCAATATCGCAAAGCCGCGCGATGTCACCGGGATGATCCGCGCCCATCTCAAGAACGAGCATCTTTGGAAAATCTTTTTCACGCGCCGCTCCGCTCGCCGCAAGCGTTGCGCGCAACCAACCAAAAGAACTCGTCGGCTTCTCAAACCCGAGCACTGCAAGTGGCAATCCGAATTCTGTGTTCAAATTTCCCGTACTTGCACGTACAGAAAATTTTGCACGAAGCACTGCAGCGATCGCTTCTTTTGTTGAACTTTTTCCTACCGATCCGGTCACTGCAATAACCGCTGGCTTTTCTCTTGCGATAACCTTCCGTGCACATGCCGCGAGGTATTTTTGGATGAAGAGTTTCATTTCTAAGAGGTTAAAAGGTTAGAGATGTAAAGGTTTAAAGATCCGGACCTCTAAACCTTTACACCTTTTAACCTCTTTATTTTACCTTCCGTTCAGGCTGAATCTCCATATATTGTAACAGGAATTTCGCGATCTCACCAAAGGCAGGGGCCACTGAAGACTCCGCCCACTGCACGTCACGCGGACGATCGATGCGCACAAGCATCACAAATACAGGATCGTCGGCTGGCGCAAAACCCACAAACGAACCGACCGCAGCATCTTTTTCATACCCGCCACCTGCCTTCGGAATCTGCGCTGTCCCTGTTTTGCCTGCAACCCAGTATCCGGGAACGGCCGCATGTTTTCCGTGGCCGTTCTCCACGACATCGACGAGCATCCCGCTGATCAATGTCGCCGCGCGTTTCGTGATCACCTGCCGCACCGCCTTCGGTTGTGTTTTCTGCGCAGTGCCATCCGCGTGCCGCACCTCACCAACCACATACGGTTGCATCAACTTTCCCCCGTTTGCAAGCGCACCGTACGCAGCGATCATTTGTATCGGCGTCGCGGTAATTCCCTGACCGAACGATCCTGTTGCGCTCCAAATATCACCTTTTTTTCGCAACGATTCGATGGTACCGCTCGATTCGGTATCAACATCGATCCCTGTCGGTTTCCCAAAACCGAAATCTTCGACGTAGTTCAAAAATGGTTTCGCTCCGAGCAGACCCACCGCATACATCGTTCCGGTATTGAGCGATTCAGAGAGCACCTGTGTCATGGTTTGTGTGCCGTGCGCTTTACCATCAGAATTTTTAATGGTGAACGGACCGAGCTGAACGCTCCCTGTATCGACATACGTAGAATTCGGCACAATCTTCCCCGCATCGATCGCCGAGGCGAGCGTGATCGCTTTAAAAATCGAACCCGGTTCATACGCATCGAACACGGACGGATTATTAAACGCGCGAATATCTTTTACATTTGAAAAATCGTTTGGATCAAAATCAGGAACGCCGCACATCGCAATGATCGCACCGGTTTTTGGCTCCGCAATAATAAGTGAGCCTCCGTCGGCGTTATGTTGCTCCACTGCGTGCTTCAATTTATCGCACGCGACGAATTGAATAGTACGGTCGATTGTGAGGGTGAGCTCGTCACCGTCCTTTGCGGGATGAAATGTTTTGCTTGGCGTACCGATAATTCCTCCAAGCGAATTATCATCACCCTCGAGCATTCCGCGTTCGCCCCGCAACGGGGTATTCCAGTATCCCTCAATGCCGTAGTGGCCGGTGAGTCCGCCTTTATTGTCGTATCCAAGAAAACCGGTGATATGTGAAAGCGAATGCCCTTCGGGATAGTATCGTTCTTTTTCTTCCGCGAGTCCGATACCACGAATGCTGAGTTTACGCACTTCCTCGGCTTTCACATCATCAAGTTTTTTTGCGAGTGGAACGTACGGATCGTTCGGGATAGAAAGTTTCTCCGCGAGCACTGTGACATCTTCACCAAGCACAGGTGCAAGTTTTGCTGCGACATCGTGCACATTTTTTACCTGACGAGTATTTGCATACGCAACATACACCGTACGATTCAAAATCGCAGGAAATTTTCCATCCGCAGATTTTGGATCACGAACGTACACCTCACCGCGATCAGGAAAAAGATTCGAAAAAAAACCGTGTTGTTCGGTGGCGAGTGCGGAATAAAACGAGTGTGACAATACCTGCAAAACGAACAATCGTGATGCGATCGCGATCATCGCAAGCGCGATTAGAATTTTTCCTATCAATAACCGCCAGTCCGCGGTCGTTCGCCGAGGTTTTTTTTCGTTAGATCCTGCGTGCGTACGCCCAAAAGACATATAAACCCTACTTGCACTTTGTGCTACCGCCGCTGAGACCGAACCCAAAAAGTGCACCGGTACCAAGTGGATTGCATCCTGCACTCACCTCGTCACCATCTTTCACCCCATCACCGTCCGTATCGGGATTATTCGGATCGATCCCATAAAAACTTTCGAGAGAAGTAGTAAGCCCGTCGTGATCTGCGTCGATATCACCGGGTTGTTGCACATCGACATGTAGTCCGCCGCCCGCACTGCGCATCTCTCGTGGAACCGATCCATTTTTTGCAAGCGGAAGATGTCCGGAAAGCCCAGGAAGAAGTGATACAAGGAGCGGGGTGATATCTTCGACGTCACTCGTTGGTGTATCGAGCACCACCGGCTCATTAAAATGAGAAAAATTCGCAGTGAAAGTGATCACTCCTTTCCTCCCCACACCATCATCGTACAATGCGCGCGCGCGAATCCTGTAAAGATAGTAATCGTGCGTACCGATCCAAAGTTCTGAACCCGAAGCGTCTGGTGTAATGTTTGAAAAAAAGATATCTACTACATCACGTTCCTTATTTGTGAGTTCGCGCCCGAGACGTTTTGTTTCAGCAAGTACAAAATAATCTTTAAAAAATAATGTGACTGGTTCGACTTGGTAGTGGTAAGTCGACACACCGTCTAACTTTTCACTACGCAACTTTTGTCGCAAATTAAAAAATGGTGTGATCCGAAACTGCTCACGCAAATACAGATGATCTTCATCAGAGATTGGTGGGTATCCACCACCGACAATCGGCAGCGTCGTGTCTTTAAACAACATCCCGAGATCAACACGAAGCCATCGATTTTTCAATGTATCAAAATGCAACGACCCGATGCGCGTGGGAAGCACAGTGAATTTAAAAAATCGCGCATCACTAATACTTGAATAATTTCCGATAAATGTGAGCGGATCCGTCGCACCGATCGCGAGTGAAAACGCCTGCTGCATCTTCGGTGATTTTTGATCAAAAACGTCGTGCAAACCTTCTGAAGAAAAGACAAACTCTTCTGCATGCGTCTCTATCACATTTTGTGCATTTTTTACAGAAGCCGTTCCTTTATAGCGCACCTCGCCTTGCATAGCGAACGCGCGTGCGTTCATCATGCGCCATTGCATCAAACGCATGATCTCTGATGATTGCGGGATCAACAAAAATAACAAAGAAGATGTTGCTATTGCGGTGAGCGAAATCAGGATGGTGAGTAGTATGTAAACGTTGGCGTACCACTTTTTCATATCTCACGTTTTTCTTCGCGTTCGAAATATCGTTTACCTCGTAGCCGGTCGGGAAGGTACTCCTGTTTTTCATTTTTTGCGGCGGCGGGAGGATACACATACCCCTTGCCGTACCCGAGATTTTTCATGAGTGTGGTCGAAGCGTTGCGAATGTGCAGCGGAACAGGGTCGTTCGGTGACTCCGCGATATCTTTTTTAACGCGTCCGTATGCTGCGTACACCGCGACCGACTTCGGTGCTTGCGCGAGATAAGCAACACACTGCGCGAGACATACATCGCACTCCGGCATACCGAGTTGATGCGCGGCTTCAAACGCCGCTGTTGCGATCACAAGCGCTTGCGGATCTGCAAGTCCAACATCTTCAGACGCAAACCGCACGAGCCGTCGCGCAACATATAAAGGATCCTCCCCCGCTTCGAGCATTCGCCCGAGCCAATACAACGCCGCGTTCGGATCAGATCCGCGCATACTTTTATGCAGCGCAGAAATAATATTGTAGTGCTCTTCACCTTTCTTGTCGTACAGTACGTGTGATCGACGAAGCATTTTCGCGATGTCTTCGCGACGCAATCGTACCACGTGCTGCGCGTGGTCGTCGACGCTACCTTCCGCAAATTGCACCGCCATTTCAAATGCATTTAATGCGGTACGTGCGTCGCCATCCGCGACATCTGCGATAAAATGCAGCACGCCATCTTCGAGATCAAACGTCGTTTCGTGGTATCCGCGGCGAGGATCGGTCATCGCACGCGTGAGCAATCCTTCAATATCCGCAGTGTCGAGTTTGGTTAATACAAAAACGCGACATCGCGAAAGCAACGCGGAGTTCACTTCAAAGGAAGGATTTTCTGTAGTAGCGCCGATGAGCGTCACTGTACCGTCTTCCACATACGGAAGAAACGCATCTTGTTGCGCTTTGTTCCATCGATGAATCTCGTCAACGAACACGATCGTGCGTTCGTTGTGCAATTTCATGCGATCTTCTGCTTCTGCGACGACACTACGAAGTTCAGCGACACCGCTCGATGTTGCGCTCATTGCGACGAACCGCGATGTCGTCGTGCGTGCGATCACGCGCGCAAGCGTCGTCTTTCCCACTCCTGGCGGTCCCCAAAAAATCATCGATGGTATTTCGTCGCGTTCGAGGATGATACGTAACGCACTCCCTGGACCAACGACCTCGCGCTGCCCCACGATCTCGTCGAGCGTCTCTGGTCGCATCCGATCAGCGAGCGGCGCTTCTTTTTTTCTCCGAATTTCGGCCTTATAGGCGAAGAGGTCCATACCTGCTCAGTATAGGCGACTATCGCTGAACAGGCAGGTGTGGATAACAGTTGCTCATTTTTGCACACGCGGGTAAGCTCAGCGCGGACGTGAGAGGAGGTACGCATGCCGCCCAACGAAACGCGAGATGACCGCGTCGAACGCCTCAAAAATAAGTTTCGCTCGACGCCGCTCGATGAACGTGTGGGCGAGTATGTCCGATACGACCGTGCTGCAGGTGGTGAGCTGGCACATCCCTATCCACAGGAATACGTCGAGGATTGTCGCGACGCACTCTCGGAGATGTTGTTCGAGGACTACGGAAAAGTGCAGGCACTGGACCTGCTCGACTGGCTGATCGAAGAGGCGCGAGAACGCCCTTCCAAACCGTTCATTCGTGATCCGAATTCGTCCGATGAGGACTAGACCCCCCTCTTTCATTCCGACTCCCCTCCTTGTCATTCCGGCCTCCGAGCCGGAATCCAGAAATACAAAGGCCAACTGAAATCCGTTTGGCCTTTTTTTACGTTCTGGATTCCGCCCCGGATCAGATCCGGGGGTCGGAATGACAAAGAAAGGAGTCTGGAATGAGAAAAACATGCGTTCATCCCAAAAACTTGATAATTATCGCAAACTCTTCTATCTTATATGGCACATCGGGGCGTAGCACAGTGGTAGTGCGCTCGGTTCGGGACCGAGAGGCCGCAGGTTCAATCCCTGTCGCCCCGACCATGAAAAACATCCTTCTAAAGAGGGTGTTTTTCTCTATACGCGCGTGGAAACTTACGCCGACGCGCGTACTTTTTTGAGATACTGTTGAATCGTCTCGGCCATCTTTCTATACCCGTCCCCTGTCAAATGCTCGATGAAATTGCCGTGGTCGCCGGTTTTTGCATTGATACCAGGATCCAAAACTTTATAGTCTTTTTTAAATTCCTCGAGTGAACGAAGTTTTTCTCCATCAAACGCAGCTTTCTCGAACGATTCGAATGCCACAAGAGCGCTCCCACCTTCGGAAAGAATCCAATTTTCTACACCGATTCCACCGATACCACCGTCCTCAACTTTTTTGTACGCATGTCCCTCTTTGAGAATTTTCTTGGTGAGAACGATGTTCGCCACAACGCGTTCGTGGGCTTCATCGCCGAAATCACGACGTACCGCATCAAGACGATCGTTCGCAGCATCATGCGATTCATATTGCGCACCCTCAGATTTACTCACGAAACCAACGTCAACGTCCACTGTCTCACCACCGACCGGCGCACCAAGTACGCGCAGCTGCTTCGGTCGGTGTCCTTCGTGAAGCGTGCCACCGAGCTTTGCAACGATCGCTGCGTTCAACGCTGCAGCCTTCGGTAAGTCGATCGCGTTAAGTTTGAGAATGAAATCGAAATCGTATGATCCCGGAACGTTCGTATCGCGACTCGATGAACCGGTGTCATAAATCTCCGCGCTCGTGAGGATCTCATCGAATCCCGCACTCATCTCAATGCCTTGCGCAGTGAGTACGGCAGCGATGAGATCGCGCAGCTCGGTATTCATCCGTTCGACCACAGCCTTTTCTTTCCGCTTCTCCTCGATGACCGCTTGCACCGCGTCGGCGTGCATGCGCGCATTCTCCATCGCCGATTCTTTTTTACGGAACGGTTCGCCGTCGATGCCGCCAAAATATCGCGCGCGATATTCATCAAACTGTTCAGGGGTGAGAAGGATCTGCCCTTCCTGATCAACGACTGGGATGTACACACCGTTTGCAACGATATCCATGACGCGACTTTCAAAACGTTGTGGATCGTCGGTGACCTTCTTTGAGAATCCGATCGCGGCGATTTCGGTTGAGGGAAGTCCGGTTCGTATGCCAAAGTGGCGTTCACCCCATACACCGGTTTTGAAAAGTTCGAGTCGTGATTCACGTTTACGCGCTTCGCGTTGCAATGTCGCAGGGTCATCGGTGGCCGTTGTTTCTTGGAATTGGCCACGATCGCGCACGACCATGAACGTATCGCCGTACGTGCCGACCGAGGTTAATGCCACTGCACCAGCAAAACCGGCCTCGGTATCACCGGGCTGAAGACGCCACAGGTCGGTATCAAAAGGTGTCCGGTCAGAATCCGCATCTCCCCCAAGAAATTCCCTCGCAACGGAACCGTTTTCCAAAATATTGCGAAGGTGGTAACTCTCGAAACCTTTGATCAAATCACCAGGTTTCATTTCGATCTGTCCGTTTCCGTTCGCGACCGATTCTCGATTCCGCTGATCGGCTGACGCACGGGCAGTGCCCATTCTCTCGAGCGCCTGCGCGATCGTTTCAAGTCCGAGCGGCTTCAGATACATCTCCGCGATACGGCCATTCAACGTCTGTCCCTCTTTTACCGAGAGACTCTCTCGAAGGCCGCGATACACATCGCTTGTCTCCTCTTTATTTGCAGGTGCACCACCCTCTTGCAATCGACCGGCGAGCGATGTTTGATGGAGCCGTTTTATTTTTTCAACGAACGATTCAAAAAGCCGTTGTTCATCTACCGTAAGTGCATCGATCCCCTCGGTATCGACTTTGTTCATCAGGTCCTCGCCACCCCTCAGCGTTTCCAAGTAGCTACGAAGCGATGGGTTTGCGGAGTCGAGTTGCACGCTGAGCAGATCTTTATAAATAGTGAGCATCCTTCCGCGATGACTCTCTGCACGAAGCGTCGGACTGCAGTGTTCTGCTTGCGCCATTTTTTCTAACCGTTCTTTCGGGTACAGCGTCTCGAACACTTTATAAAGTTTTCCTGTGAGCGGCAGTTGGTTACGTTCAAAAATTCCTTCGATCTGCGAAAACGCAGCCTCGGGGTCTTCCACCGAACGCAGTTGACCGAGTAATTCTCGGGAAAGGCGACGAAGAGATGCGGAAGGTGAGTTCACGATGCGCTCCGCAGCGTTCACGAGCTTGGTGAGTCGCGGCTCCACCTCTCCCGCGGAGAGCAACCGCTTGAGACAGCCAAGCGCATCACTATTCGTGATGTATCCGTTCTCCATCATGGTATCAAGAATCTTCCACGCCTCCTCCTCAGAAAATTTCACTCCAAATTCTACAGCAACGTTCTCGACGTTCTCCGTGGAAAACGTCGGCGAGGTGTCTGCAGTAAACCGCCTCACCATCGCCTGCTTCGCTTGTGATGCGGTAACTTGCAACTTTTTCTCCGCGATAAACCTGAGCATCAACGCGGGTTGAAAATCGATAACGGCATCGATTGCCTCGCTCGACAGTGCGCCAACTTTCTCAAGTTGTTTAATTGAGTCAGGATACAACATGCCGTGCACCGCCAACGAAATCACCATTTCTTTTTGTTGCGGTACAGTGAGGATGATGCGCCCCCTGTCCATCAGCTGGAGCACAGTATGCGGTTGCGCACTGATGGCCATATCGATTATTTCTGGTGTGAAAGCCGCCGCCACTTCCGGCATTTTTGTCAGCAAAAATTCTCCTTGATTACCCTGATCAAGGATCCTTTGCTCCACTATCGAAAGCACTATATTTTTTCGCTGCTCGTCGGTGAGAACGCTCCGCCACGCATCAGCTTGGCGAACGATCGAGAACGGATCCCCTTTAATGGCGCCATCGATCATCTGATTGCGCTCTTGTTCAGGAAGGGCAGCGATCTCTTCTGGAAATCGTCCCGCATAATTGATGATCGATTCTGGTTTATGCCTGAGATACGCATCAAAAAGTGCTCGACGAACCTCTCGGCTAAGATTTTCTGGAAGGCCAGGCCCCACTTCTGCAAGAATCGATGTTTTTGCATCGGGGAGACGGCTAATTTTTTCAATGATCGTGGCGCGTTCCTCGGGTGTCCACGCCATGTAAGTATACTGGCCGATCGCTGCAACGAGTAGCGCTTCAGGCGCAGTCTCACCGAGCGTTGCGATCGCCACCTGTTTTCTCCCCTCCCAATCTTTGTTCGGTTCTTTTGCAAGCGCCTTTTCTACGAGAATGCTCGCTACGACTTGGTCACCAGGAGCAGTATCGGCGAGTTGTCGGTACAACGCGACCCCATCCGCTCCACCCTCGATCGCTTTCCGAACTTCCTCTTTTATCTTTTCAGCGATTTCTGCTGCATCGCGATCGAGTCCGATGAGTTCAAGCTCTCGCGCGCGACCTTCAATTTTTACAAAATCGTTCGCAGCAGCGATCGGATTCTCCGTGAGAATTTGCGCGATTTTTTTACGTTCAGTTTCAAAAAAGCGAACATCGAACCTCTTTCGTTGTTCTTGCGCTGCTGCATCGTCTGTCGCATTTCTGTATGCATCAAACGCTGCGCCTGGATCGCTTTCGGCAATTTTCTCTGCCGCTCGACAAAGGGTGCCTAGGTAATCTTTTTTGAGTACGCCATTTTTTAAAATTTGTAGCGCTTCGGTTGCAGCAAAAAATTCAATCGGATCACTCTGGATGGCTTCCTCAAAAGAAGAAAACGCCACTTGAATTCTTTCCTTTTCTTCTGGTGACAGCTGACCAAATATATTTTCATCAAGCTCACCATCGGCACCCACACAGCCCTTCGCTGCGTCGTTCAATTCTACGATCAGACTTGTAAAATCATGCACTTTTTCCGCTTCGACGATCGCGGTGTTTAGTTCTGCTTCGGCGGTCTCTGCCTCTGTCTCAATTTCACGAAGCGCGCCGCTTGTCTCAGGATCGATCTCCGTGTCGAGTGTCTCGGCGATCTTCGTAGCAGTCGTCTCACCACCATCCTCTAATGCACGAACTTCATCATCAGCTTCTTGAACGATCGCATCAACTTGTTCCTCAGAAAATGTTTCGATAGCCGAAACTTCCAGCCCCCCATCTGGTGGTTTTTGATCCGGATTTTGGTCTGGATGCGGTTTTTCGCCGTCCTGAGAATCAGACATATTCAACCCTTGATTTCCTTACGAAGTTTTTCAATCCGCGCCTCTTCTTGTTTTTTGGAAAAACGTTGCAACAACTCTAATTGCCTTGCGCGTAAAGCGCGCATTTTTTCAGAAAATTTTTGCCACGCTTCACGGATACGGAGCGAGTCCATAAATAGATGAGTGATGTTTCCAATGACTATTTTCGCACAGGTGCGTGTAAATGACTAGAGAACCTCCTCAAAACTCTCTTCTCGGGTTATACTGGTTTGTATATGACCAATGAGCTTCAATCGTTCGTCAAAGACGCACTCGAACGAAAAATCCCGCGTCATGACATCCACCACGCATTGCTCGCCGCGGGTTGGCAGGAGGATCAGATCGCCGCCGCGCTGGGCCTGTACGCCGACGTCGATTTTCCGATCGCGGTACCGCGCTACAAACCGTATTTCTCTGCGCGCGAGACGTTCATGTATCTGCTTCTTTTCGTCTGTCTGTACATCAGCGCGTTTAATTTCGGTGCGTTACTTTTTAATTTCATCAATCGCTGGTTGCCCGACCTCCAAAACTACGGCGCAACCGATGTGACCGGCGTGCGCATGTCCGTCGCGTCGCTGATCGTCGCGTTCCCCCTATACCTGTGGCTGACTTCGATCATGATGACGGCGATCCGCAAAGATTCTGAAAAGAAAAGTTCAAAAATTCGCAAGTGGCTGACGTATCTCACGTTGTTCGTTGCGGCCGGCGTGATCATCGGTGATCTCATCACACTGCTTTTCAATCTGCTTGGCGGTGAACTCACTCTGCGTTTCTTACTCAAAGTACTCACCGTGCTCGTGATCGCGCTACTCATCTTTGGTTATTACTTATGGGATCTGAGAAAAGAAGAAAAGGAATAAATAGTTTCCGCGTCTTCGTTGGATGCGTCGTCGCGATGGTTGCCGCCGCGGTTGTTGGCGGACTGTATCTCGCAGGATCACCACGCTCGGTCCGGTCACAAAATTTTGATAACCAACGTCTGAACGATCTGCAACAAATTTCGAATGCGATCGACGCATACTTCGACACCACAAATGCTGTTCCGACGAATCTCCACGACGTGACGAGCAGTGGAAAAATGCAGTACGCCGTGAATTCGTTCAATGATCCTGAAACGAAAGTGCCATACGAGTATCGCGTGACTGGCGGTTCGACGTACGAACTATGCACGATGTTCGCGCTCCCCACACAAAAAAATGCTGCAGATGGACCAGCGCCATCGATGCCGATGCGCGCACCAGAACCGTACGGCGCGATCCCGCAGGTTGATTGGACACACAGCGCAGGTCGCCATTGCTTTGCCCTCGACGCGTCCGCACATCTTCCACCACAACTCTGCGGACTGACAAACCCATGCGCAGCAGGACAAACCTGCGCTGTACTCCCGGGCCGCCGCGGCACCGCCTGTGTCCCCCAAGGAAAAGAATGCCTCGCTGCAGGATGTCCCGGACCATGCACGATCGCTGAAAGTTATCCGGCGCAGGTGCGTTGCTCGACGGTGATACCAGCGAAGTAGATTCCTACGTTTTCTCTGTCATTCCAGCCTCCCCTCTGTTGTCATTCCGGCCTCCGAGCCGGAATCCAGAAATAAAAAGACCAAACGGATTTCGTTTGGTCTTTTTTACGTTCTGGATTCCGGGTCACGGCCCGGAATGACAGAGAGGTGGCGGGGTTTTTGGGGACCCCGACGGCGCGCAGACCCGAAGGGGCGAGCACTGACGGGGTAAAAACCCTAACAGGACCCGCAGACCCGTTGGATTCAAGTTACCCAAAAGTAAAAGCGTAGCACTCCACTCCCGGGCTCAAGAAATCAACTTGCAATTTGTGTTCACCGTAGTTTCCTTTTCCATCGATCAGTGAGTACAGACGCTCGTCGCGCACGTCCACATACGTTTTTCCTTCGCTCTCAATAATATCTCCTCCACGAAATTCTTTTGGTACCGGTTTTCCATCGAGAGTCACCACCGCCCGAACGGTGTTTCCTCCGCCACCCATCACAAGATTTGCATTTGATGCATCGTAATAATAAAAAATCGATCCCACCGCTTTTTGCAGCACCGCACGTTCGCTTTCGATCTTCCATGTACCCGCGAGCGAAAATCGGTTGATCGTTACGACTCCGGGAAAGGCGTACTCTCGCGGCTTATCCCGCCCAACATCGACTTTGCTCGCAAAATATTCTTGTCGACTGTAACCGATGTATGTCTCCGGCGAATTAATACGAGAAAAAAGGGTTGTCGAGGTAATATCGGTCACCGGTGCCTTCGCTACGTCGTTCCCCGCCTCTTCAAGCAACGCACGAATCGCGGATTCGGTTTCATCGTACTGCCCTTCTCCAAAATGCGTGTGGCGTAGTCGTCCCTTGCTATCAAAAAGATATTCTGCCGGCCAGTACTGATTGTTGTACGCGTCCCACGTTGCGTAGTTATTATCCATCGCAACGGGATAGTGAATCAGGTGATCACGAATCGCTTTCTCAACGTTGCTCTGTTCTTTTTCGAACGCAAATTCTGGCGTGTGCACACCGACGATCACCAAACCTTTATCGTGATACTTCTCATGCCAAGCGGTGACGTACGGCAACGTGCGAATGCAGTTGATACAGGAATACGTCCAAAAATCGATGAGAACCACTTTTCCTTTGAGCGATTCCGATGTGAGTGGCGCGGAGTTCAGCCATGCAGTGATCCCTTTGAACTCTGGCATGTGGTCCTGAAGCACAGGGAGCGCACCGGTTACTGCTCCATCCTTTGGCGATTCTTGAGAAGGGACGGCGGTGTTGCCGATGAGCCCCAGTTTCTCCGCACGACGACCAGCGATCCACGCCATGAATACAAGCACGATGAGACCGAGCACGACCACGAGTGCAATTTTTGACTTTTCTTTCATAGGTTATAACTTTGAAGTAAAGTTGGACGGATACAAATGAATGAGGCTCGTGATGATGTGCGTATCGTAGCCGGTAAAGATCGCGATCGCCATCGCAATGACAAGCGCGCCAAAAAATTTTTGCACGATCGAATGCCACGCACCGAACGTCAATAATTTTTTCTGAAATTTCTGTCCACCGTATGCGATCAGTCCCATCGGGATTCCTGCACCGAGAGAGTACGCGATCATGAGAAGTAACGTTGTCACATAATCGTTGCTCCGCGTCGCAATGGTGAGAATCGTGCCGAGAATCGGACCAGCGCACGGTGTCCACACAAGTCCGAGCGACACACCGACGAGAAGTCCGCTGAGCGCATCGGTGCGAAATATCGCACCACCAGAAATTTTTGCGCTCCATCCTGCCAGTATCGGCTGTAGCCGTATCATGGCGCGGTCATACACACTCTCAAACAATAGCGAGAGGCCGAACAAAAGCAGAAGCACGACCGCAACGTCCCTGGCGACAGCGTTGCTGATCCCCAAAAAATTTCCTGCGGTTGCAAACGCTGCACCGAGAATACTGAAACTCCCTACGAATCCGATAATTGTGAGAAACGGTTTCCATCGGGATTTTCCACCGCTCGTACCGAGAAGAATCGGTAACACTGGAAGAATACACGGTGCAAGAATGGTGAGAAATCCCGCTGCGATCGCAAGAAAAAAGATTGGCATCATCGTTGGATAAAATGTAAAACGACCGTTCCCACTCCGCCTGCAACGAGTGCTGCCGCGTGAAATTTTGCGGGTACCGGTGTGCCGGATCGGCGACTTGCGCGGTGCGTCACCCCAAGAATGATGAACATGAGTACTTTGGAAAATTCACAAAAAAGACAGATCGTCCCGAGCAGATACACTTCAACGACCGTGAGGTACAGAGAAAAAACGAGCGCGCCGAGCGTGAACAGTTCGATCGCTTTCGCGCCATGACGAATTCTTCCTGCGACAAGCACGATGACGGAAAAAAAATATGCGAGTCCGAGCACCGATACCGGCACACCAAAAATCTCTGCGTAGATACTTTTATTCACGACTTCGCAAGAAAAACCCGGCGCAAGATCACACAGCGTGCTACCGGTTTTTTCGTAGTGCACGTAAATAAGGTATCCCATCACCACGACACCAACAGCAGCGAGCGCGACGATTATTTTTTCTGTGCGTGAAAGAGAGGTATTTTGCATAATATTACCTCTATCATGGCAGATTTTTCGTTGTTTGACGATGTGTATGCTACTCTGCACTGACGAAAGGAGCACTGATGAACCGTACATTAGTCCTCAGTAGCGTGATCACGTTCGCGGACACGCTTGCAGAAGCGTCGTTAAAACGAGGGTTTCCCACCACGCTCGCCGGAGATGCCGCTCGACATCTCCATAAAGCTCCCGCCCTCTCCGGCGCAACCTTTCATCAGGTCGATCTGATCGATCCTTATGCACTCCCGCGCACGATGTGCGGTTGCTGGGATCGATTCACGCATCTGTTCTTCGTTGCGTCCCCGCTCCTTTCGAATCGACTGACCAACTATCTTCCTGAAGATCTTCGACATGTGTTCGAAAAGCATGTTCTCGGACCGATCGCGGCAATCAACGCGTTCCATCGTCTGCGTTTGCAGTCTAAACCGCTCGCCGATGCACCTGGCGCTCCGTACCATCTCACCGTGCTCATCGACTCCTCCGCGAAAGACGGTGAAAAAGAACACGCGGTACGAGGAGCGACGCACGCAGCGATCGCAGCGTTCGTCAGTCGGTTTGCGATCGACCTCGCCTACGAACTCCCCGGCTCAAAAACCACAGTGTTCCACCTACCGATGACCGGTAACATCATCGATCCCACCGCAACAGCAAACCTGGTCTGGGATCGAGTGGTACAACAAGAAGATCCGTTCAGGAAATATCAGGTTGCGCGTAACTGTGGTGGTTCGCTACGACTCGATCACATGTAAATGTTCTCTACTTTGTCATCCCGGCCTTCCTCTTTGTCATTCCGGACTTGATCCGGAACATGTCATTCCGGACCGGGATCCGGAATCCAGAAAATAAAAAGACTAAACGAAATCCGTTTGGTCTTCTTTTTTATATTTCTGGATTCCGGCTCGGAGGCCGGAATGACAGAAGAGGGGCCGGAATGACACGAGAATAAAAAACGATCCGACAAGCATCGGATCGCAGCGTGGTTTAGCCGCCCTCTTTCGGAATGATTGTTTTTTCGCGCGATACCTTATCGCCATCCGTACCGACTTCACCTTCGACCTTGATCCTGATCTTTGTGATCTTCGACGGATCAACCCCTTTCTTTGCATCGTCCGCGACTTTCTCTGCAGCGTCGAGCTGCTTCTTCGCACCGTCCTTCTCCGCCGCTTTCAGCTCCTTCTTGACCTCTCCCTTAAGGCCTTCCTTCACTTTTTGCGCGTACTCTTTGTCCCCTCTTTCCTTCGGCGTCACTTCGATGTGCACCTCAGGATTCTTGAGTGGCGCGTCTTTCTTCTCTGCCGGCTTGTCGTCTGCCATGATTCACTCCATCGAAAAAAACCTGGCCTAGATATAATTACAAACCGTAAAAATTATGACAAGGGCAGCGTGTATTATTACAAAATAATCCTCACTCCACCAAGATCAGAGTATTCGAAGTCGTGAGATTCGTGGATCGAGCCAATAAAAATTTTATTGTTCGACACACTGTGTTCATGAGCAAAATAGTTAATCGCTTCCGGTCCGAACGGTTTCGATATGTATTCAAATTCGATGTTAAGATGCGGAAATACGCCAGCTTTACGAATAAACGGTAAAATTTCTTCGATCTCTTTTTTTCGTTCCGTCTGATGATCTGCGTGGCCGAGATCGGCACAGTGGACGATCGTTACGTTGTGCGCCCCTTCGTTATTGTTGATGTATTGAAGAATTCTAAACAACGCTTCGGTGCGATGGACAAAAACATACACCCGCTCGCGACTCGCAATGAAAAACTTTCGACGAAAAAACGCACCGATCGGACCCCATGACTTAAAGATACTAGAAAGGTTTTCGTAAAGATCTTTTTGAAAAATGATCGAGAAGACGAGAACCATCGCAGGAATAAAATACATCAAGAAAAACGTAGCATTTCTACGATCGATCGCGATGTTGCCGATCAGTCCCGAGATAGTGGCGAGCAAAGCGATGATTACGAACACAAGCGGCGCTTTATAGGGGCGCTTTAACTCATCGCGCGTTTTTCGCAGAATCAAGTTCCCGATTGCGAACAGTGACATCACACCAAGGAAACTGATCGTGTAAACGCCGGCGAGTGACAATAATTCACCGTGCGTCATGAGCAGGATCGACACGCACAGGGCGAAGAAGGAAAAAATAATCGCGACACGTGAATTTTTTGAACTCCCTTTTGATAAAAATCCGGGGAGACAACCGTCGAGCGACATACGCTGCGCGAGTCCCGAGACGCCGACGTAGCTCGTGAGCACCGCACCACACAGCACCAGGAAAGCATCGATCGCGATTAAACCGAGGAGCAGACTTCCACCGATAGTGAGCGCAACTTCGGCGAGAACGAAATCTTTTGCCATGACGATATTCGGTAGCGGAAGAATTTTCAGCGTGACGTAGGCAATCAGCGGGTTGAACACCATCACACCGATCGTCATGTTACGAAGTGTCTTACGAAACACTCCCGGCTCTTGTTCCTCAACGAAATTCGCAGAGCTCTCGAATCCGGAGACGCCGAGGAGACAGGCAGAAAACGCAAGAAACAGCGTGGGCCACAATCCGCCGTTATGCGAAAGGATTGTCGTTGTCGCGAGGGCGTTAGCTGCGGCGACCGCGCCACCGCTCTTCATGATGTACAGCGCCGCGACAACGACGAAAGCGGTTAGAGAGGCGATGTGCAAAAAGAAAATACCGGCGGCAACTTTTGCGGAATCTTTCACGCCAGAAATAACGAGCACTGCAAAACCGAAAAGGATCGCGATAACGACAGGGATCACCAAGAGGTCCATCCGTTCCGCGAACGTGCCGTACCCGACCCTTGGCAGTTCTTGTTTGAGAAAATAAAAAAGATATTCGACCGCGGTTTTTGCAGAGATCACGGCGGTCGCGACGTACGACAGAATCGTCATCACCCCCGCCATCGCCGCCGATGGTTTTAGTGTGCTGTTCAGCAGTGCGTTATATGCACCACCGTTGATCGGCAGTGCTTCGACCACCTCGCGATACACGGTGCGGTAGAGAAACAACACACCAGCGATACTGAGCAGCACGAGCGGTGCGTACGTACCCGCAAAGATCGCAGCGATGCCGGAAACGTACAACGCCGAACTGAGAATGTCGTTGCCGCATACGGCGGTCGCGAGAACTTGTCCGAGTTTGGTGTGCGATTGGTGACGAACAGCCATAGACACGGAACGATTACTGTGTAAAATATCTCTCTTATTTTACTAAAGAAAAGCGTTATCGGAAAGCTACGGTGTCTTCAAAAAATTGCCTTTTCTTAAAATTGAGGTAGCATGTCGAATAAGTTGATTCTCACATCACAAAAGGAATGGTCAGATGACGGACATGGACAGCGACGGATCGTCGGTTGTTGGCACGGCCGCGAGTGGTGAGGTCATCACTTTGCACATCAGCGTCAAGGAGCGAGCGGTCAATACGCAGTGCAGAACATGTTACGGAGAAACGAAACTTCTCCACGGCGCCATTCCGGGGACCTTCACTCTTCCTTGCGCACACGACTCGTTCAAGGTGCTGTACGCAGACGTGATCGTGGACGCGCGGCTGCAAGGCGCGAGCAGTGCTACTACGATCGAGTTGCTAAAAGGCACGACTCTAGAAGAAGCCGAAGAGCTCACTCACCTAGAGATCGTCAAAAAATTGCATCTCTCTCCTGCGCAAGCACAGAGCGCAGCGCTCATAGAGCACGCACTGAAAGTAGTGGTCGCTACCTACCGCACAAAAAACGAAGCGCTCAGAGAAACACGAGCACCAAGAAATGACGACACCTACATCATGGTTCCGCGCTATAAACGCGAACAGATACAGAAGGAGCGGATCGGTCGCATGCACCTGCCGGCCGTTCACCTCCCCGTCGCATCACCTCCTGCCGCCGCCGATACGGAGTCTCCGACAACGACACCGAGAACGTGGGAAGTATTCGACCCGTTCGAATCGGACGACTGTTAAAAAACGCCTCGCAGTGCTGCAAGGCGTCACGTCATCGCTCACGGATCGTCCGTGGGCTCTTTTATTTCTTCTACACCACGTTTGCCAAAGGACTGCATGAGCTTCCACCCAAAAAAACATGCGACCGATCCGATTAGCAGTGGATATCCTCTGCCCGGCAACTTCTGCTCGGAATAAAGAAAGAGTACCCAATCGAGAATGAAGAACATCGCCAAAAAAATCTCGGCCAATGCACACGCACCTGCGACGATGAGACATTTAGCGCGCCGCACCTTTTCGATTCTCTTGACTTTGATCACCCGGATGTTCTCCTTACGACGCCACGCAAAACTGAGACGAAAGAATTATTTTCCTCGCTGCAACGATCTTGCGCGGTTTATAAAATATCCGCAAGACCTTGACACTGTCCTGATAATCTAGTGTCCTTCTGAAGGAGGTGATAGATGAAAGAAAAGATCGAAGTGTCGAAGTTGCCCGCGCCACAAGTCGGTGATGCGTGGATGGACATCGATGATGACACCGTCGGTACGACGGACTACATTGACCAGAATCTCTGGCGCGTGCGTATCGTTCTCCAGGTGAAGGTCGAGAGCGGCGTGATCGTGGACGCACGATGCCTCTACGATGATGACGAGTACGATGTTCGTGAGTCTGTCGCTATCGCCACCGCGATCGTGTCTCACGTCAAGGGTCGTACGACCGCAACCGTTCCGCTGTTCACAAACAACATCATGTGGTGCCCAAGCATGGCTGCGTGGGCGATCAACGACGCTCTGCACGACTGGGCGACGAAGCGCATGACGCAGCTTCCACCCGCACCACCAAGAGAAACACTCGCTCGTAAACCACTCTGGCGACGTGCACTCAGCCACATTCCGCCGTTTGGATGGCTCGGCGTCTAGCACCCATCTTTGTCATCCTGAACTTGATTCAGGACCCAGAAAAATAAATAGACCGAACGATTTCCGTTCGGTCTATTTTTACGTTTCTGGATTCCGGCTCGGAGGCCGGAATGACAAAAAGGTAGGCCGGAATGACAGAGAAAAAATTAATAATCCAATCCAAAACGCGCAGGAACGCCGTGATAGAAATAATGTTTGACGAGCGTCACATCGCTCACAAGATCTGCGATTTCTTTAAATGATTCCGGTGCGTTGCGACCAGTAAGCACCAACTCAACCTCCGACGGTTTATTTTTTAGCACATCGAGTGCGGCACCTTCATCGAGCATGCCGAGACTCACCGTCGAGTTGATTTCATCAAGAATAACGAGATGGTGCTTACCGTTCAAAAAAATTTCTTGCACGATGCCAAGTCCGCGTTCCGCTTCAGCCTTGTCTTCTGGTGTCACACCGAAACGAAAACGATTCGTCACCGGATCGATGCGATCGAGACCAGAAGCGTGCAGTTCGATCTCCGGAAACCGCTCGGCGATAATTTTTCGCTCCGCGTAATGATCTCCCCCCTTATCGAAATGCACGATCGCAACGCGCATCCCCTCAGACACCGCACGCATCGCAAGTCCGAGCGACGCAGTCGTTTTCCCTTTGCCATTCCCCGTGTACACCTGGATCAAGCCCTTCGATTTCGGTGTTTTTGCTGATTGACGTTCTTCCATAGATATTTCGTAAAAAGAATAGTGCTCAGCCCTCGCGGACCGAGCACCTTTCTTTTTGATCACCTCCTTTACTTATTATTAATCATAAGCAACGCAAGGCTCTCGGCGCTATGAGCATCCACTCGTCGACCCACAGTTCATACATTTGTAACATGCTGCACTTCGCACCATGATCGATCCGCACGTATCGCATGCCGGTGCATCAGAGGACACATCAAACGTCATCGTAAGCGCGTTCGACGTACGCGCGCGTTCCACCGCATCACCGAGATTGAGTTGTGTCGTTGGCTGCGGTATCGGCGCCGCAGCAACAGCGTGATTCACCGAATCCTCAACTTCTTTCTCCCCTGTCTCACCGAGCGTTTCCACATCCATGTTCACTCCGAGGCTGCGCTGTTCTTCTGGAGAAAGAAATTTAAACGCCAGCCAGCGGAACAAATAATCAACGATCGATTTCGCGATGCGAATGTTTGGATGTGCGGTGTAGCCTGATGGTTCAAAGCGTACATGCACGAATTTATTTGCAAGCACCTTCAGCGGCACGCCGTATTGCAGCGCAATCGATGTGGATGTTGCAAAAGAATCCATGAGACCACTTACCACCGATCCACCTTTTGACATGCGGATGAAAATTTCTCCCGCAGTGCCGTCGTCATACAACCCCACAGTGATGTACCCTTCGTGTCCACCCACCGCGAATTTGTGGGTTACCGATCGGCGCTCATCAGGGAGACGGCGGCGGAGCGGTCGGTATTCGATGCGCACTTCTGGTGCAACTGGCGCGGCCTCTTTCTTGTCTGAATTTTTCTCCGCGGTGGTCGTGAGCACCTGCTGCCCCTTCGAACCGTCGCGGTAAATCGCGATCGCTTTCAGTCCAAGTTTCCATCCTTCGATGTACGCGTTCTCGACATCCTCAACGCTCGCTGTGCTCGGCAAGTTCACCGTCTTTGAAATCGCGCCAGAAAGAAACGGCTGCACCGCGGACATCATTCTGATATGCCCGAGATAGTTGATCGACCGCTGTCCTTTCGCCGGTTTAAACGCACAATCAAACACCGCGAGATGCTCCTCTTTGAGATGTGGCGCGCCTTCGATCGTGTCGTTCTTGTCGATGAACTCTAGAATTTCTTTGCACTCTGCTTCGGTGTATCCGAGTCGCGCGAGCGCTTCCGGCACCGTGTTGTTCACAATCTTCATGAGACCGCCGCCGACCAGCCACTTATATTTTACGAGCGCGATGTCTGGCTCGACGCCGGTCGTGTCGCAGTCCATCAAAAATCCGATCGTGCCGGTCGGCGCGAGCACTGATATCTGCGCGTTCTTGAAACCGTGCGTCATTCCGTGTTCGAGCGCGTTGTCCCACGCGCGTCGCGACTCCGCGAGCAGATCCGCCGGGACGCCGACATCTGAAACTGCGTACGCATGATCGCGGTGCATGCCGATTACTTTAAGAAACGGTTTTTCATTCAATGCGTAGTAACGGAACGATCCCAAAGCCTCCGCAATTTTTGCGGACTGATAGTAACAATGTCCGGAGAGCAGCGAAGTGAGCGCGGCGGCGTAGTTGCGGCCATCGACCGAGTCGTACGCGAGCCCTTTCGACATGAGAAGCGCGCCGAGGTTTGCGTAGCCGATACCGAGCGGTCGAAAATCAAAACTGTTTTCCTCGATCGCTGGCGTCGGATAACTTGAACTACCCACAAGAATTTCCATCGCAGTGATCACCACCTCGGCGGTGTGCTTGTACGCCTCGACATCGAAGTCGCCGTTTTCGCGACGGAATTTCATCAAGTTCAATGATGCGAGATTGCAAGCGGTATCGTCGAGGAACATGTACTCACTGCAAGGATTCGATCCGTTGATGCGGCCGGAATTCGACGCGGGGTGCCAACGGTTGATCGTCGTATCATATTGCAATCCTGGATCGCCACACTCCCACGCTGCCTGACTGATTTTTCGCATCAAATCACGCGCACGCATCGTGTCGACGACCGCACCGGTCACAACTGCTTTGGTCTGCCAGTCGCGATCTTCGAGCACCGCGCGCATGAATTCGTCGGTCACACGCACGCTGTTGTTCGCATTCTGAAAAAAGATGGAGCCGTACGCATCGCCATCGATCGAGCTGTCGTAACCCGCCTTGATCAGCGTATGCGCTTTCTTTTCTTCTTTTGCTTTACACTCCACAAACTCCTCGATGTCGGGATGATCGACGTTCAAAATCACCATCTTCGCGGCGCGACGTGTTTTTCCGCCAGACTTGATCACTCCTGCGAACGCATCAAATCCTTTCATGAAACTCACCGGACCGGAAGATTTTCCGCTCGAATGCGCAAGTTTTTCCTTCGAAGAACGCAGCGAAGAAAGATTCGAACCGGTGCCCGAACCATATTTAAACAACATCCCTTCTGTTACCGCGAGACCGAGAATCGATCGCATGTCGTCCTTCACTGAGTTGATGAAGCACGCCGAGCATTGCGGGCGCGCGGTCACACCGACGTTAAACCATACCGGACTATTAAAAGCGGCTTTTTGATTGACGAGTATGTGCGTGAGCTCTGCCTCGAACGTTTCCGCATCAGCATCGGTCGAAAAGTATCCGCCTTGCCGACCCCAACCGGCGATCGTCTGCGCAACGCGATCGACCATCTCGCGAACCGACACTTCGCGCTCAGGCTGTCCGATCTCACCACGAAAATATTTTGACACAACGATGTTCGTCGCGGACTGACTCCACGTCTTCGGCATTTCAACACCGCGTTGCTCGAACACCACTTTCCCTTTTTCATTCGTGATCACCGCATCACGACGATCCCATTCGATCTCATCATACGGATGCACACCGCTACGAGTGAAACGGCGGTGCATGCGCACACCTTTACTGATCGTGCGCGGTGCAGCATGCGACGTCGCAATCGATTGAAAATATTTTTTAACTGCGAATGGTAAGTTGTTGTCGATAAGAACGAGCGCCACAGTCCGCGCAATGTCTTCGGTGGTTGGAATTGCATGACCATCAAACTCGCGATCGATACGCATTATCACTTGATGCGTCGCACGCGCAAGCACCGTACTGTCGCGCACACCGGCGTCGTTCAACGCGCCCTGAAGAGCGAGGCCAATTTTTTCTGGTGCAAAAGGAACGAGCGCACCGTCGCGTTTCCGCACCTGCGTCACTTTGGTGAGATCCGGAATCTGTTCGAGGATCGAGGCAACGACAGTAGTTTCATTTGTCGTTGCATCTGCGGTGTTTTTTGTGGGATACGGAAACGGAGTACTCATAGACGAATAATGAGAGTAAGAAGGAGAATGAGAACGGATTGGAAAGATAGCATGGAAGAGGATGAAGTGGGAGTAGTGCGCCATCCCCACCTTATCCACAACATATAGTGTCTGTTGAATGAACTATACCACAATATCTTGTGGTACCTGTGGAAAACTCCACGCACAAAAAACGACACAAAAAAAGCCCTCAATAAAGAGAAAATTATAAAACCGCCCCACTCTTCACGAAGTGCGGGACGGCTTTACTCATCCCAACTACAGCGGCAGCGTCATCGACACCGGTTTCTTTTCATCTTTCATTGCAAAGTTCACCGACACCGGAATCAGCCGATCCATACGGTCCTTATACTTCACCAGATTATTCGCGAGACCGAACTCGTACACTTCTTTGGTAACCTTCACATCCTGCAAACAATATTCACGCAACTTATCAATCTCTCCGCGTCGAAAAAACTCGATCGCCTGTAAACCGTTCCCCGATTTTCCTACACCGAGCGAACCGTGCGCAACATCATCCAGCTTGATACGAAACCCTAACGACTTTTCAATTTCAACCAGCAAATCGAGGGTCGGGAGCTTCAGCAAATCACCTGGGTAATACGAATTGAGACACGGCCAATCAAAACCGATGATGTTGTACCCGATCACGCGATCGGCAGACTCAACCATGCGCCACAACTTCGGCAGATCCGGCTCAAGAAACGATTCGTACTTGTCGGTCGCGTATGAGTACACACCGACAAGCGAAACTTTTAAAAGCGACGGGTCATATTTTCCTACGTCAGCAAAACTATTTGCGGTTTCGATATCGAGAACGAGTTCATTGCGCATATTATCCGGGACAACCACATTTACACTCCCGGTCATAATGTTCCGGGTGCGCGCAACTCCAGCAGAGCTGCTCCATTTGTTGTTCGACTTCGCATCCACATTTACAAGTGCCGTCCTCTTCGTGTTCGTGTTCGCACACCGTACACGCTATCGCCACAACGTCTTCGTCTGCCATAAAAAAATAAGTATATTATACTACCGCTTTTTTGAGTTCGTTTACTCGGTCGCGTGTTACTCTCGTCGCTTCTTCTTTATTTTGTACATTTTTTAACGCCACAGCGAGTTCTGCGTCACCGATCACCTCTTGCACCCATCGTGCAAGATCGTTCTTTTGACCACCGAGATGATAGGCGAACACTTCGTCGCTGATCTGCTCGAGACCGTCCGCGAACTGCGCGAGATTCATCGCAACTAAATGCATATGAAACCAAAAGCCTTGCCATGGAGGATCAACGTCTTTCAAATACAACCGCGCTGTCTCTGCATTCACCGTGCACGTTTCAGCCATAGATTTTTATAGTATACCAGTGCCAAACGCTGCTGCAAGTGCTACGACGAGAAGAAGAGTTGCGTGGAAGACTGTAGTCTGCGACTATAGTTACAAGTTCTTTTTCCTCAAAAGGAGCGAAGATGAGAACACCGGGTTGTCACGTTTCTTCTGAGGATTCGCAAAGCGCGCCACCGTTCATCAAAAACAAGAGTGAGCAACGGCTACACTACCGGCTCATGCACCGCGTCTACAAAATCCTAAGAGATGACGAGTGGCAGGTGCGCTATTGTCGCATGAACGGCAATGTCGCACTTTGTGCAAAGCTCGGACTTGATTCCGATGGATACGTCGGCACTGTCGATGACGAACGTCAAATAATCTACGTCGACTTCCGTGAAGACGTTTTGTCTACCGTCGTTCACGAATGTCTCCACATCATCATCGGTGATCGATACGATGCGAGTAAAAAGGCCTACAAGGCAGAGGAAGCTGAGGTACAACGACTCGAAAAAATGATGATGCAGTACATGTCGCGTACGCAGGCGACGCGACTGCACTATCTGATCAGTGACCGCCTCGCACCACGAAAACGCGAGCAATAAAAACCCTCGACAATCGTCGAGGGCATTTTTTATGTGATGATTTTTTTGAACGCCTCGACGGTCGGATCGATCGTCACCGGCGCATTCGCGCGCGAGCACGCGAGATTCGGTAACGAGGATGAGTGGTACCCGACCGTCGCGTCGGGATCTTTGAGCATGTGTCCCGTGAGCACCACGAGCACGGTCTGATTCCACTTCGCAACACCGACATCAACCATCTTTTTGAGTCCTGCAATCGCTGCGCACGATGACGGTTCTGCACCGACACCGTCGGAATCGAGTACAGCTTTTGCGTCCATAATCTCCTGGTCGGTCACCTGCACGACCACTCCATCGGTACTCGTAATCGCACGAACCGCTTTGTCGTAATTGACCGGGTCACCGATTTTGATCGCGCTCGCGATCGTGTCTGCGCGCACGACACACTTTCTCCATCCGTTCTGCGACGCTCCCCAAAACGGATTTGCGCCCGCCGCTTGCACCATTGCGATGCGCGGCGTCTTCGTGATCAACCCGAGTGCACGTGCCTCGCTGATCGCTTTGCCGAACGCGGAACCGTTGCCGAGATTTCCCGCAGCGACAACGATCCAATCCGGCGCGTTCCACGCGAGTTGCTCGAACGCTTCCCACACGATCGTTTTTTGTCCCTCGAGTCGGAATGGGTTCACGGAATTCAGAATGCGAAGTCCAGGGATCTGTTCGCTCGCTGCAAGAAGCAGTGCGAGCGCTGCATCGAAATCACCGCGCACTTTCACCGTCTTCGCGCCGTACGCGAGTGACTGCGAAACTTTTCCGATCGCAACACCTTTTTCGGGGATGAGGATCACCGCCGGCATTCCGGTGAGCGCAGCATACGACGCAACGGAGGCTGCGGTGTTTCCCGTCGATGCGCACGCGACGATACGGCCTGCACTACGCTTCGCGTACGTAATCGCTGCGGTCATGCCGCGATCTTTGAACGATCCAGTCGGGTTTTCGCCTTCGTGTTTACAGTACACGTGCGGTCCGCCGATGTAACGGTTCGTCCTCGTGAAAAGATCAGGGCCGTACAAACGCGTGTTCCCTTCGCCGCGCGTGACGAACTCGTGATCCTTCAGTCCAGGAAGAACCAACTCGCGAAATCGCCACACGCCGCTTTTATCGCCGCGCGTATCCTGAAACCAGCGCCGCTGCATAAAAACCGATTTCAAAATCCGCTCGTCCTGTATCGGCAGCACCGAAAAATCATGAACGACATCGAGAAGTCCCCCGCAGTCGCAGGTGAACTTCACACCGCCCGCAGCGAGCGGATACTTTTGATTGCAACGAACACAGGAAAGATGCGATTCCGTTTCCATCGTTACCTCCTCTGAAGTGCGCCGCGTGCGCCGATACGACTCACAAAAACATCGGTTTTTATGCCATGTCGACGCCACACCGCAGCGATTCTCCGTGCGACGAGCTTTGCATGTGCATCGGAATCAGTCAATGCAAAAATTGAAGGACCGGCGCCAGAGATAGACACTCCCGCAGCGCCAGCCTGGATCGCTGCACGCATCGCCACGTCACATCCGGGAATCAATCGTTTGCGCACCGGCGTCACGATCGCATCACCCATGAGTGCGCGACCAAAAAGCGCGAGATCTTTTTTGTACAATGCGGCGATGAGCGACGCGGCGTTTGCGACGTTTGCAGTCATCGTTCTCAGTGCGACGGAGAGAGGAAGCGCAGCGCGCGCTTTTTTTGTAGGAAGTTCGAGGTGCGGATGCACAACGACAACGCGCCAATTTTTTGGAACATCGATGCGAATAATTTCCACAGGAGATCCTCCGCGCACCAAAGTAAACCCACCGAAAAGCGCCGGCGCAACGTTGTCTGCATGCGCCGCACCGCACGCAACTTTTTCGCCGAACCGCGCGAAGTCGAGCAGTTCATCGTCGGTGAATCGTTCGCCGAGCAAGCGATGCATCGCAACTGTAGCAGCGACTGCCGATGCAGATGACGAGCCGAGTCCGCTGCCGAGCGGAAGACCTTTTGTGAGCGTGACTTCAACACCGAATCGCGCGTTCACCGCACGGAGCATCCGAAGCGCGACCGCTGTCGCAACATTTTTCGTGACCACGCGCGGTAACGTCGGATCAACCGCACCGACAAGTCGCACACCGGGTGTGGAAACACGTCGCACCTGCACATGATCGCAAGGTCCCTCGAGCGCAAACCCAAACACATCAAAACCCGGACCGACGTTTGCGACGGTTGCGGGAGCCGATGCTGCAGCGAACATTGACGAGCGCATAAAGATATGATAGAGTCTAGTTCAAAATAATTCTCTGACCGTATGGCAAAAATTGTGAGAATAGAATTGCAAAACGTGCGGCGCGATACTGGGAGTATCGCAACAAGCGTTTTGCAATTCTAGGCCACTATTTTTGATCATACGGACGAGAAGGATTCTTGAACTAGACTCTTAGGATAGCACGCCAACAAGGCACCAACGAAAGGATCGACAATGAACATGCGAACTGGACTGGGACGCGACCTGCTCTCGAAGGTCATCGACTGGCGGCTCACCGAGTGCTTAGCGCTCCGCACCCCGCGCGGCGTCGAACAGAAGCCCGAAGTCGTCTCGACGATCAAGGCGGCGCGCGCCGCATTCACGAACGCTGTCGCAGTGATTGCGACCAACAAGAAGCCTGGGGTCGACGGTCCGTCGCTCACCGCGACCGACGCCGAGATCATCCTCGCCCCGCTCGTCGCCTCCCTGGTGTTCTGGGGAAACAAGAGCTGGACGCACAACCACGATCTACGCGCCGAGCGCGCGTCGATGCTCAGCTTCGCACGCGCCTGGACTCCCCAGGTCGCGCGGTACTGCATCGAGCCGGCCGACGAGCTCGCAACGGAGGTGGACATGCTCGCGATGTTCGTGCGTGACCACGACATGACGCTCGCGGGTCTGGACGATAGTCAGCGCTGTGCGTTCCGCCGACGCACGACCGACCCCACCGCCCACCGCGCACAGCTGATGAGATTCATCGCAAGCCTCATCGACGAGCAGACGCTCGTCACCGAGACCAAGAGTGCGATCGAGCGCGAGTTCCCGAACGTCGACGAGGCACGCATCATCGCATCCGATGCGAACCTGAACGACCCCGTGTTCATCGCCGCCTTCTTGGGCAACGCCCGCGAACGGATGATGCGCCGCATCCCCGACGTGCTCGCCACGATCTGGCCTCGCGGCTGACCAATCACTCATCACTCGAGGGCCGCACACTGCGGCCCTCTTTTTTTATTGCGAGACGCATGATATAAAAGTACTGCTTCACCAACGGTGAACGTTTTCTCACAAAAGGATCGGACTTGTCCGACGACAACGACCATATCGAGAAAATCAAAGATTTCAGAGCGCGTCACCGCAACTGGATCGTGCGCGAGCTCCCGAACACCGCGACCGGCGTCGGCGCTCCGGAAAAAGCGGGTGGCAAACCGAGGCTCGCTCTTCGTCCTCTGAAGATCACTCCTCGAATCGCAGCGAAGATCGAGGAATTCAGGAAAAAAGCAACGGCCGAAGGGATCGAGCTCGACGTGCAGGAGACCGGTCCGATCGTTCCGCTGAAACGACCACGCCGCACGTAATGCTTCCGCGTCGTCCCGCAGTACTGCGGGACGATTTTTTATAACAACCCCTTCGCGGCCAAGAGCTCCGCATCGGCGATCGCTGCGCCCGCTGCGCCGCGGATGGTGTTGTGCGAGAGCACTACAAATTTGTAGTGCAGAATCGGACACCGACGCAGCCGCCCGACGGTCACCGCCATCCCCCACCCCGCATCGCGATCGCGACGTGGCTGCGGACGATTCTCCTCTTCCTTATATATAATGAAAGGATCGGGGATGCTCGGGAGACCGAGCTTCGTTGTCTCTGGCGCGAACGATCGCCACGCACGAATGACCGCTTCAGGTTCCGCTTGTTCCGAAAATTCCACAGAAACGCATTCGAGATGTCCGTCACGCACATGCACGCGATTGCACTGCGCACTCACCGCGATCTCTGCATCAATAAACCGCTCTCCATCAAACCCACCGAGTAATTTCCGCGTCTCCGTCTCCACCTTTTCTTCTTCACCTTTTATAAACGGCACGACGTTGTCGAGAATGTCGAGCGATGCCACGCCCGGATACCCCGCACCAGAGATCGCTTGCATCGTCGTGACCAGCACTTTCGTGATACCGAACGCTTCTTGGAGCGGTTTGAGCGCGCACACCAGTCCGATCGTCGAACAGTTCGGATTCGTCACGATGAACCCTTTGTTCCAACCGCGATTTTTTCGTTGACGATCGATCACATCAAGATGCGCTGCGTTCACTTCGGGAATCAGGAGCGGCACATCTGCTGCCATGCGATGATTTTTTGCGTTCGAAATCACCGGATATCCCGCCGCAGCGAACTGTTCTTCGATCTCTCCTGCGACCGCGTTGTCGAGTCCTGAGAGAACGAAATCGCAATCGAGCGGTGGTGCAGATTTTTGCACGATCATGCTCGCAGCCCATGAAGGTACAGGTGTGTCGAGTTGCCATGTCGCAGCGTCCGCGTAACTTTTTCCTGCGGATTGTTCAGAAGCGGCGAGCGCGGTCACGGTAAACCACGGATGGTTATCAAGAAGCGCGATCATTCGCTGACCGACCATACCGGTCGCACCGAGTACACCGACTTTATACATTTTTTTGTTCATACTTGTGCGTGGGTAAATGTAGATTGCATCGCGACATGGAGCAGGTCTGCGAGCACGCGTGCTGCCGTGACCTCAGCGCCGGCGCCAGGCCCACGAATGACGAGCGGCACGGTCGCATAATGACGACTGCGCACGACGAACATGTTTTCTGGACCGTGCAACCGACCGAAATCGCTTTCTTTTTCGACCTCTTCAACACCGACGCGCACCGATTCTGGCGTGACGGTAAGGAGATAGCGCAACGTGCGGCCTCGTTCGCGCAGTGCGCGGAATCGATCATCGATGTGACGCGACGCGTCGGGTAGTGCGGCAAAAAAATCCTCGACCGTGCCGCGTTCCAAACTTTCGGGGACGAGCGACTCGATCGTCATGTCGTCGAATTCTGCGCGCGACCCAAGAACGCGCGCCATGATCAACGCTTTGCGCGCAACGTCTTTTCCAGAAAGATCTTCACGTGGATCGGGCTCACTGTAACCGCGTTCTTTCGCTTCACGAACCGCGTCTGCAAACGTCATCCCCTCTTCGCATGCAGAAAAAATGAATCCGAGTGTTCCTGAAACCGCCGCGCGAATTTCAAGAACCTCATCTCCTGCACCGACCATCGACTGGAGCGTGCTGATGATCGGAAGTCCCGCACCGACGGTGGTGCTGTAACGATACATGCGATCACCGCCGCGTCGCGCATGCGTCATCAGTGCGTCATACTCTCTAAAAGAAGCGACGAGCGGATGTTTGTTCGCCGTCACGACATGCCATCCTGCGCGGATCCATGTCGTATGCGCAGCGATGTTCGGTTCGGCGGTGAGATCGACGATGAGGTGGTGGTCCGCGTGGATTCCCCTCACTGCTTCAGTGACATCAGCTGCGTCCTGCACCTCGTCTCGCGCCACAAACTCTCCGCGCCCATCCGCAACATCACGCAAACATTCCTCATCGATCCCTTCCGCACAAAAAAGAAAATTCGTTTTTCCCACGATACCGTGCACACGCAGATCGATACCACGTTCTAAAAGCGGCGCGCGTATATCTGCGATTTGACGGATGAACGCGCGACCGACGGTCCCTTTTCCGAGAATCACTACAGAAATCATACTTGTATTTTATGGAACAGTTCATGAAGACGGAACGCTGCGTGCACCGCACGGACGACGCGATCTGCATCAGCACCATGGACGATAAAAGAAATGTTGCGCTCCGATGAACCTTGCGCGATCGCAAGAACGTTCACTCCTGCATCTGCGACCGCGGTAAATAATTTTCCTGCAACACCGATTTTTCCGCGCATCTCCTCACCGACGATCGCAACCGCAGCGACATCGTCTTGCTCAGTGATGTGATCGATGAGTTGCATCCCCACTTCTAAAGAGAGCTCTTGTTCGAGCGCTTGGGTGAACGCGCGACTCCCCGCCGATTCAACAACGAGACAAATATTTTGTTCTGATGACGACTGACTGAACATCACGATGTTCACACGCAATTTTCCCGCGACCGCGAGCACGCGCGCAGCAAATCCCGCCATACCGATCATCCCTTTTCCTTCTACGGTCACCATGGAAAGTTTTTTGATAGCAGTGGTCACTTTCACACCGAAAGGAGAAGGTGTTGCTCGTGTACCGATCACCGTTCCCGGCGCGTCTGGCTTGAACGTGTTGCGCATGCGAATCGGAATTCCTGCGCTCACTGCAGGGATCATCGTTTTCGGATGCAGCACCTTCGCGCCGAAGTACGACATCTCCGCCGCTTCGTCGTAACTGATCGCAGAAAGTAACGCTGCTTCAGCAACAACGCGCGGATCTGCGGTCATGATCCCGTCGACTTCTTTCCAAATCCAAATTTCTTTCGCCTCAAGCGCCGCAGCGATGATCGACACGCTGTAATCAGAACCACCGCGACCGAGCGTCGTTGTATCTCCTGTTGCTGTTGCACCGATGAACCCCGTAATCACCGGAACCACACCGCGCGCAATAATCGGCGCCAGTGTCGCTATGATTTTCTCATTCGTTGCATCGAAAGCAACACTCGCAGAAGTAAAATGATCATCGGTAACAATAAGTGTCCGCGCGTCTACCGCAACCGCATCGATGCCGCTGCCTCGTAGTGCCGCCGCGACGAGCGGTGCAGAGAGACGTTCGCCGAACGACACAATCAAATCTTGCTCTCGCGTGGAAAGTTGTTTGTGCGCCGCAACCTCTGCAAGTACTTTTTCGAGTTCAGTGAAAAGTCCGTCGCATACATCGTTTTCTTCGAACACATCTGCGATCTCCTGATGTTTTTTTCTGAGCACGATCAAACTCTCGCGAACATCGTCACCGTTTTTTGCCGCCTCGGCGAGCGCGAGCAACGCATCGGTCACTCCTTGCAGCGCAGACACCACAAGTATCGGCTGCACATGGTGGTGTCGCGCCACAATATTCGCAACTTTCGACATCGCGTCCGCGGTTCCCACTGAACTTCCACCGAATTTCATGACTATCATATCTCGTGAGTATAAAAACTCCCGCCTTTGTGGGCGGGTTCATCTTTCTCTTGCAGTTACCTTCGCAAGCAGAGACTACCCCGCCGAACAAGTCGTCGTGGTGGAGGTCGTCGAAGTGCTGCGAGAGCGCTGCATATAGAAAGAAGTATGACAGCGTACCATCGAGCGTCAAATGTCTTACTTATCCACAGTTTAAAAAAGCCCGGATGCACCCGGGCCAAGATCACCGTTTTATAGGATACTCCGGAAAAACCATCACATGGAAACACAGACTGGTCGATTTCTCTTCGGTTGCCTGCATCAGATCACGCCGCTCGAGCGCCGCAAGTTTTTTGCGAAGCCACGCCTTACCCTCTTCGGACATCTCTTTCGTTGAGATGTCGACGGTCGAACCGGTGAGATGCGATGATCGCCTTCCCGGTTCGGTTGCGCTTGTCGCTGCAGGATATTTCTTTCGCAATTGCTCTTGATACGCAACGGTGCGAACGAGTGAAGTGACCTTCAGCTTCAACCCTGCTGGTCGCAAAGGATCCGCAGCGAGATCGTCGAGAAACGTTTTCACCCACGGTCGCGCGTACGAATAGAGCGCGATGTTCGTAGTGTCCGCTTCACCGAGCGTTTCGTCGATGAAGTACCCCGTCGCGCTCGTAATCTTTACGAGCAGTCCTGCAGCGATGAATCGACGCAGCTGTGAGGCATCACTCAGTCGCGTGAGATCGCGCTGATCAGCGACACGATTTTCTGTCGCGAGTGCGGCGGGCGAACCGGCGAGAACTTCTTCATCAGAGAGCGACCGGTCGACAGCGTCAGACTTCACGGTCACTAAAAATGTCGCGAGCAAAAAAGAACAAACGAGAAAAGAACGCATACCTCACCTCCTTGATAGGAACCTAGCTTTAGTCTAGCCGCATGTCAATATGCTATAATAGAAAATATTCATCTATACTCTGTATTATGGGAAAGAAAATATTTGTGAAAGGTCTCGCACTCGGTGCAGTGCTCGCTGGTGTCGCCGCACTCATTCATGAGATGAAAGGTCGCGATCTAAACACCAAAGAAGTGCAAAAGGCAGCGCAGCGCATCAAAACTAAAGTTGCGAAACATGCGAAGACGCTCGGAAAACTTTCCAAAGGTGCGTATGGAAAAATCGTTGACACCACAGTGGGAGAATTTCGCGGAGTGAAAGCACTTTCTGCTGCCGAGCTCGATGATCTCAAAGATGAATTGAAAGCGGGCTGGGAAGAAGTGCAAAAGATGATGACAAAAAAGAAGACAAGCAAAAAGTAAAAAGAAAAAACGGGCGGCCCAGAAGGCTGCCCGTTTTGTGTTCATGTGATGTCGTTACGACCACATGAGCAAGATCATCAGCACGAAGAAAGCGACGACGCATACGCCCAAGGTGATGCCAGCGACGATCGGCAGGCCCCACGCGAGCAGCTGAAACGCCATGAACTGGAACACTGCGCCGAGCACGACCACTAGTGTGGCGATCGACAGCTTGCGTGCTCCATGTCTCGCGGCGATACACGCGCCGAACGCTGTACAGATGATGAACCCCGCACTCGATGCGATCTGCCACCACGTCGAGGAGAGAGCATTCAACAGAAATGGAACGAACACTGCGATCAGCGCCGTACTTGCGACCACGTGCCCTGCGATGAAGACGCGGGAAGCGGCCACCTCTTCGTCGAGGGGATCTGTCGTCCCGTAGAGATTGCTGAACAACGCGAGAGAGCCGATCCCACTGATCAGAAGCTGAGATGTCCCCAGCCCCGCTTCTTTCGAAGAGTACAGGAACAACAAGAACCCACACGCGAAGACCGGCCAGAGAACCGTGAGCGCGAACAGTAGCGCGTTATGCCGATTCGATTTCGAAACTTTTGTTGTTGTCACGTAAGACTCCTTTGCGGATACGGGAAAACCGTATGGCGATACGTTGGCAAAAAAAGCAGAAAAAGTCAAGTCCCAACCCCCAGTGCATTCCGAATAAATTCCACGCCGATCGCGGTGATGATCAGTCCCATCACTTTTGCGCAGGCGAGCGCGCCTTTTTTACCGAGCAATCGCACGACGAGGTAGGAGTACCGGAAGACAAGGCGCGTCAAAAGAAGATTCGCAATAATTCCTATAAGTGTGACGAGGTAGCCGTACTCCTTCGCAAGAATTACCGCGGACGTGATCATCCCTGGTCCGGCGATCAGCGGCGTTGCGAGTGGTACCACGCTGATGTCAACTTGCTCCCCCTCCACCACGTGTTCTTTTCCGAAAAGAATCTGAAGTCCAAGCAAGACGAGAATCAATCCGCCGGCGATGCGAAAACTTTCGATCGAAATTTGAAATGCACTCAAAATCGCTGAACCGAGAAACACAAAAATCACGAGAATCACTCCCGCACGCAGCACCGCTGACGTTGCGAGTCGTTCACGCTCTGCGCGTTCCATTTTTCCGGTGAGCGTGATAAACACCGGCACGTTGCCGACCGGATCCATCACGCCAAAAATTGCGAGGAATACTTGAAGAATCTGCAGCATACTCACGGACCTTCCAAATGTCCGTATTTAGCATAGCACACCCACGAACTTGACCTTTTCGACTTAGTCGCTATAGTTCTCCTAGGTAAAAAGACCTCTACGAATCGTTCTTGTGTTAGGGCGATTTCCTAGATCCACAAAGGAGCATGTCATGCGTATCCGTTCTTTCTCTCTCGCGCTCATCGGGCTGCTCATAATCACGATGTTCGGCTGCGGTGCACCGCGCCCCGCCGCAGGACCCACTCAGTCGCCGTTCACGTCTGACCTGGAGAACAAGTTCAGCCAGGCGACTGCGCTTCTCTACGCGCGCATCGGCGGCGGCACCTACATCATGGTGTGCACCACGACCGCGTTCGAGCAAAAGGAGATGGTGTACCACTTCGTCACCGCCGCGCACTGCGTCGCCGAGGACAACCACGACCACAGGCGAGTGGAGCTCGCGCCGGTCGACTGGTTCATCTCGTTCGACCAGCGAGGAACGAAGAACTTCATCCACGCGAAGATCCTCCGTGCCGGCTATCAGAGCCGCGGCGACGACTTCGCGGTGCTCGAGGTGACGCTCGACAAGCCCGTTCCCGTGATCCCGCTCGCAAGCAAGGATCCGTCGCTCGGGGAGTCGGTGTCCAATGTGGCGTCACCACTCGGCCTCGGCAAGCAGCTGTTCCGCGGTCACGTGACCATGGAGCGACTCGACAGACCGATCATCGACGCTGGTCTCAACTGGAGAGACACGACGCTCCTGCAGATCAACTCCGGTCCCGGTTCGTCGGGCTCCGCGATCGTGAGCACGAGCCAGAGCGGCATCACTTCGATCCTCGTCGGCCGCATCAGCAACCGCGGTTCCGAGAATGTTGTATCGATTCCAGTGAGCAAGTTCCAGAAGTTCAACCAAGGCGTCGCTGACGGTAAGTACCCCTGGTACCGCGCCGAAACCACCGCCAGCGCCGAGATGACGAGCAACGGCCAGGACGCCGCCGCGATCGCGCGCATCTTGCGGCGTGTACAGTCGCACCACTCCATCATCTACAAGGACTTCGGTCCTCAGCTCACCCTGCCCACGAACGAGCAGGAGTGACACGCGCCGGTCCGATGTAACGTCGGACCGGTTTTTCTATTCTTCGAATCGGTTTGCCAGATAATCGACGTTCTTCTACTATGGGTTCGAAAGGAGTGGCGATGCGATTCGAAAAAATATACGTCTCTGCGAGCGGAGTGAAATTCATTCGACGCGTGAAAGGTGTGGAGGTCGGCCGCGCATACCTCTACATCTTGAACAACGATCTCCATGAGGAGCCGTTCGGATTCATGGAAGACGTGTTCGTCGATGAGACGCTGCGCGGGAGCGGCATCGGCCGAGCGCTCGTCGAAGCGGTGATCAAGGAGGCTCGCGCGCGCGGATGCTACAAACTGGTCGCAACCAGCCGCGCCGAGCGTCCGAGGGTGCATGCGCTGTACGTCGCCCTTGGGTTCAAGGATTACGGGAAGGAGTTTCGGATCGATCTTGTGTGAATAGCGACCTCGGTGATCGAGGTCTCTTTTTTATTGTCATTTCGCCCCCCTTCTTCTGTCATTCCGACCCCGGACCTGATCCGGGGCGAAATCCAGAATCGTAAAGCCAAACGTAATCACGTTTGGTCTTTTTTTAATCATTCTGGGTCCCCGCCCATGCGAAAAAGTACCTGGTACTTTTTCCCGCCAGTTGACGTTCGGCCCCATCCACCCTAGGCTCAAAGAAGACCGTTCCTTCCAAGGAGTAAACGTCATGAACAAACCGCGCACCTCCGCGGAAGATTTTCGCGCAGCGCAGATCGCTACGATGCCGCGCTGGTACTCGCCGTTCGCGCATCTCACCGGCACGCTGAGTGTCGGCGTACTCGCGGTCACGATCGCGCTCATCATGATGCACCACGTGCACTGGTACGAGTTCCTCGTGGCGCCGATCGCGTTCGTATTCGCCAACTTCTTCGAATGGTGGGCGCACAAAAACATCCTCCATCACCCGCGCCGTTTTCTTCGCGACCTCTACGAGAAACACACGCCGCTCCATCACCGCATCTACCGCTGGGGTGATATGGCGATTCGCGATCGCCGCGAACTGCGATTCGTGCTGATCCCCGCCTCTGGCGTACTCGGCATCGTGCTCTCCGCCTCGCCGGTCGCGCTCGTACTCGGACTGATCTTCGGCGCAAACGTCGGATGGATCGCACTCATGACGATGGCGCTGTACGTGATCATGTATGAGATGACGCATCTCTCGTATCATCTTCCAAAGAACCATCCGATTCATCGTCTGCCGTTCGTGGATCGACTCGCAGAGCATCACGCACGCCATCACGATCCCACATTCATGGGTCGGTGGAACTTCAACGTCACGATTCCTCTCGCGGATTTCGTTCTCGGCACGTTCGTTCCGAAAAAGTTGCTCGCAGAGCGTCGCAAAGCGCTGCGTGAACGTAAGTCATAGTCGATCCCGCACCGAGATGCGGGATTTTTGATTGCACGAATAGAATAAAAAAGTTATGGTGAGCGCAGAAATATTTTTCTTTTCATATGAAAATCGGACTTGATTTCGATGGAGTGATCTCCAATTGCGGAAAATTAAAATGCGACGCTGCTCGCAAACTTTTTGGTGTAGATATTCCAGCAGAACGATTCAAAAAAGAATTAGTCGTTGATGGCGGACTGCTCACTCTCGAACAATACCGCGACCTACAGTACCAAATTTACGCCACGCGCGAGTTAGGTATGTTGATGGAGCCTGTTGCGGGAATGTTGCACATACTGCCTCGTCTGATCGCCGATGGCCATTATATAAAAATTATCACCTCGCGCGACGGTGTGCAGCTCGATGTTGCAAAAGAGTGGAGCGCCACGCAAGGTCTCGCGCTCGATTTCATCGGTGTCGGTTTTGGGTTGAGTAAAGCGGGCGCAGCCGCAGGGTTTGATCTGTTTGTTGATGATGATCTTGATAAACTGGCACAACTCATCGATGTTGTACCACATCGCTTACTTTTTTCGTGGGGGTACAACGCACACATCGATGCGTCTGGTATCGCTGAACGTGTTTCTTCTTGGGATGAACTTGCGGCTTACGTGCAGCGTTCGTAAACATTCAAGCATTGACAAATCACGATTTTTCTGTTTCTATTCTCATACGTTCTTTCCACCATCTCACCGGAGATAGCGCGATGGCGAAATCAAAACCAGAAAAAGACGACGACGGTTACGAGAACGAGTTCGAACGAAGATGGCTCGTCCGCACGATCGATCCGAAAGTGCGCAAGCGTCCTTCACAGCTGTTCGAGCAAGCCTACTTCGACAAAACGCGCGATCTGCGCGTACGCATCATCGATGGAAAAAAGGCGATCCTCGCAAACAAGATCGGTCGCGGCGTCGCGCGCAAAGAAAAGCCGCACCCCACACCGCTCTCAACCGGACGGTTTCTCCACGACTCAACACCGTACGTCATCCGCAAGCGACGACATCTGATCGACGGTTGGGAGGTGGACTTCTTCGAAGGACCGCTCTCCGGCCTCGTGCTCGCGGAGTTCGAGATGAAAAGCGAGCAGCAGATCATCATCATCCCCAAGTGGATGAAAGATTCGGTCGAAGTGACCGACACGCTCTCGAATCGCCTGCTTGCGCACATCGCCTACGACCTCAGCTGCGAAGCTGACGGCGAGCGTCGTCCGATCAAGGACTACCTTCCGAAGAAGGTGCCGAGCATCGTGCTCACCGGCGGACCGTGTTCCGGAAAAACCACGATCATGGCGCTCCTCCGCGCAGAGTTCGGCAACTTGCTACACTGCGTTCCCGAAACCGCAACGATCATCATCGACAGCGTCGGTGCCAAACCGCCGATCGACGATCCGATCGCCATGCGTGATTTCCAGCGCACGATCTACCGTGTGCAGCACAGCTTCGAAAAAGCGTCGCATCGCCAAGCTGATCGCGACAAGAAAGCAGCGCTCCTACTCGATCGTGGCACGGTCGATGGTGCTGCCTACATGCCGAGAGGTCTCCACGACCTCGAACGTATCTGCGAAACGACGGTTTCTGAGGAGTTCGCGCGATACGACGGAGTGATCTGTCTCGAGGTCGTGCCGTCGCTGGATGTCTACGACACCGACACCGCAAAGCATCCAGCGCGATCAGAAACCCACGAAAAAGCGAAGAAGCTCGGCGCGCGTATTCTCGACGTCTGGCATGAACATCCGAACTTCCACTACATTCGCGCCGGCTCCATCGAGGAGAAGGTGTCCGCCGCGCGCGCCGCGCTGCTGAAGTGCATCGAGCGCGCTGCGAAAAAATAACACGAAAGCCCTCCGATGATCATCGGAGGGCTTTTTATTGAAAGCCGAATTTTACACGAACAGCGTAGTGATCCGAAAGATTGGTTGATCGATCACGTCCAGCGTGATCGATCACGGAGACCTTGCGATCGAGCAAGCGATCGACGCAGAGCGGTTGAAGCGTCACTCCCGAACTCTCTCTTCTGTCATTCCGGCCTCCGAGCCGGAATCCAGAAACGTAAAAAATATGATCGAGGAGAAACCCCGGACCGCCAGAGATGCCACGCACAGTGTTCCCGCCACACACGCTGCAAAACGGTGGCACCGCTCCTGCTGCAGGATCACTCCATCCTTCGGCGTACAGATCGTCCAACGCATCGCGCGAATAATCGACGACCGTCGTGCCGTTTCCTGCACCAAAATTCATGTCGCCCATGAAAATCACTGGACGTCCCTCGGCACGCGACAGAAGATGCTCTGTAGCAACGCGCACTTGCGCACGCTGCTCGTCTTCCCACGTCACGAATCCCCGATGAAACGGCGGAATCGGCTGCGGAGAAGAGACGTGCGTACACGCGACTTCAACAGCGGTGCGCATGCCGGGAACGCGCACTTGCGCGAGCAGCACCGGACGATTCGCATATGATGACGGAAGAAATGCGACTTCGCGATCGGTGAGTGGCCACCGAGAGAGCAACATCACCCCGTTGCGTCCGCTGTAGATACGCGATGCAGTCCCGTGCACGCATGCGTGCCCAATCGTTTCAACTCCCTCGCCAACTTGCGACGCGAGACAGTTCAAACAACGCCGATCATGCACCAACACCTTTCTTAACTCTCCGCGACATCTCTCTATCGCGCAGATCGTTGTTTCTTCTTTCACGACGTCCACGCACTGCGCACTCACGCACTCAAGGAGCGAATCGAGAGGAACATTTTTGCACGTATCTTCCTCATCTTCATTAAGACCTGTCGTGTCATGAACGAAAACGTTCGCCGGTGGAAGTCCGGACGCAAGCGTGAGTAATCGCTTGTCGTTGTCGAGCCACGCTTCTTGCACGCACAGCACATCGTACTCCAACTGCTGCAGTACGCGCGCGATCGGTGCGCGCCGCTCGGCGTACATCGGATTCATCCCTGGTGCCATCGCAACATTCCAAGTGATCGCAGAAAGCGGCGCTTTGGTTTCGGCACAAGTCGCGCCAATAAAAGCAACGGGGAGTTGTTCCGGTTGCGGTACGGGTGGAAGCGGTGTGTCGCTCGTCACACTCGCGAGCGTAATCGCGAGAACGAGAGGCATGATCAACCTTCGCATCGTTTTTCCTCCTAGGGAACCACTGTACAACGCGCGTCGGTAAAAAGAAAAGAGCCGCCTCAGAGGGCGGCTCGTTTATCGCACGTTGAATTTCGCCTTGAAGCCGTAGTGATCGGAGAGGTTCGTTCTCACCGGTTCGCCGTTGTATCCACGAATGACCACCTTATCGGTGAACAGTCGCTGGGCGCAGGTCGGTGTGAGTTTCTCCTGCCCTGATCCGAGATCAGGAGCGACGAGCACGTGATCGATCGTCGCATCCTCGTTCGGTGTCGGCGCGAGCGTGTTCTCGCCGCATTCGGTGCAAAACGATGCACCGGCAGTCGCCATCGCATCGCGGTAACCGAGGCGACGCGCGTCATCCCAGACTGACGGTGACGTTCCCGTGAGACCGTGCGAGCCGTCGCCAGTACTCAAATCACCGACAAGGATCGCCGGTCAGCCTGCAGCACGCGCAAGCAACACGGTAGAGATCGCCTCGAGCTGCGCGCGCTGTTCACTCTCCCAGTCGGCGTAACCGGTCTGCGTCGGCGGAATCTGCG
>JAHFIV010000071.1 GCA_023246225.1 bacterium | reverse complement strand
TTATTGAAACTTTCTCGCGCAAAACTTGAAGAACTTGTGGGAGACTTGGTAGAAAAAACACTCGAGCCGTGCAAAAAAGCGCTCGCAGATGCGAAGCTCGGCATCGGTGAGATCAGTGAAGTGGTGATGGTGGGAGGGATGACGCGCATGCCACTCGTTCTTGCAACAGTTGAAAAATTTTTCGGAAAAAAACCGAACGTGACGGTGAATCCCGACGAAGTTGTCGCTGCGGGCGCTGCTGTCCAGGCTGGTGTGCTCCAGGGTGAAGTGCGCGATGTGCTTCTTCTCGATGTCACCCCGCTTTCGCTCGGTATTGAGACGATGGGTGGAATCATGACGAAGCTGATCGATCGTAACACCACGATTCCGACAGCGAAGTCGCAGACGTTTTCAACCGCCGCAGACAACCAGCCGTCGGTGGAGATTCATGTGCTCCAAGGTGAGCGTGATTTTTCGGCGGATAACAAAACACTCGGCAGGTTCATTCTTGACGGTATTCCGCCGGCACCGCGCGGTGTGCCGCAAGTAGAAGTGACGTTCGATCTCGACGCGAACGGCATTCTTTCTGTGAAGGCGAAAGACAAAGCGTCTGGCAAGGAACAAAAAATTGTGATCACTGCGTCGACTGGTCTTTCAAAAGAAGAGGTCGAAAAAATGAAAAAAGATGCAGAGTTGCACGCGGATGAAGATAAAAAGAAGAAAGAGCTGGTCGAATTGAAGAACAACGCCGAGGCGATGGTGTACACTACGGAGAAGATGCTGAAGGACTATGCGGAAAAAATTCCCGCGGACGACAAAACAAAGATTGAAGAAAAACTGCAGGCGCTCAAGGCACTGAAAGATTCGACCGACCAAGATGCGATCAAGAAAGCTGCTGACGAACTCACCGACATTGCGCAGAAAATTGGCGGTGCGATGTATCAACAAGAACAGGCTGCGTCTGCACCGCAAGGCACACCGACTGGTGCCGATCACGAAGCAAACGCCGGCGATCAAGAAAAGAAAGACGATGCGATCGATGCGGAGTTTAGTGAGAAAAAATAATGGCGAAGGATTACTACGACATTCTCGGCGTCGCGAAAAACGCGTCTGATGACGACATCAAGCGCGCTTTTCGCAAACTTGCGCATCAATATCATCCCGACAAAACCGGTGGCAACGACACGAAATTTAAAGAGATCAACCAGGCGTATCAAACGCTCAGCGACGCAGAGAAACGTAAAAAATACGATCAGTTCGGTGCGGGTTACGAGCAGATGGGTGGCGGAGGTTTTGGAAGTGGTGGATTCGGCGCGGGCTTTGACCCCAACTCGTGGGCTGGGGCAGGCATGGGGGATCTTGGTGAGATGTTCGGCGATATGTTCGGTGGTGGCGCGCGGCGACGCGAACCACAACGTGGTCGTCACATTGAAATGGACGTGCACGTCACGTTTGTTGAAGCAGCGTTCGGGGTCGAAAAAGATCTTCGCGTCTACAAAACGATGACATGCGAAGAATGCGGTGGCACCGGTGCAGAAAAAGGATCGAAGCGTATCGAGTGCAGCCAGTGCGCAGGCTCCGGACAAGTACGTAAGGTGCAGCAAACAATTTTGGGAAATTTTCAAACGGTCGGTGCGTGTCCGAGGTGCGACGGGAAAGGTTCGGCTCCTGAAAAAGAGTGTCACGCATGTCATGGTAACGGCATCACCAAAGGTGAACGCGAACTCCGCGTGCAAATTCCCGCAGGGATCGCTGACGGGGAAACACTTCGCATGTACGGTGAGGGCGAAGCGGCGCCGCACGGTGGTCGAAGCGGGGACCTGTATCTGAACGTTCGAGTGAAACGTGATGCGCGCTTTGAGAGAAACGGATCTGATGTGCACTCCGAAGCGGAGATCACGGTTGCAACCGCCGCGCTCGGTGGAGAGATCGCTGTCGATACTATCGACGGAGCGGTTGATTTGAAAATTCCCGCGGGGACGCAACCAGGAACGGCGTTTCGATTGCGCGGAAAAGGGATTCCGCATCTCCGAAGATCTGGGCGCGGTGACCATATCGTTCAAATTATAGTTCGTATTCCAAAAAAATTGAGCAAAGAACAGCGAAAAATGCTTGAAGGTTGGGAAGATTTTTGAGGGAAGCTCTGCTATACTTCTTCGCATATGCCCAGCACGATACCGCTCATGGACTCCATCATCGACACGAACACAAACAGCGCTGCGGTCGCTACCACAAGCGTTAGTCGTGATTTTTTGCACATGCTTTCGGTGGTGAATTGGAGTGCGCCGAGCCAAGACCTCTTCGTCGTACTGTTATTTATTGTGACGGTTTTTTTGTATGGCATTTCGCTCGGTCGAGGACGTATCGTCGTCGTGCTCGTCTCTATCTACATGGCGTTTGCAGTGATCACCACTGCGCCGCTCAGTTTGATTCGCGGTGTGAATGTGGAACAGTTATTTGCATGGAAAATGCTTGCGTTTCTTGTTCTGTTTGCGGTACTTCTCTTGCTCGTTTCTCGATCGGCGCTCATGCGTGTGGTTGGAAATATGATGGCAGCAAGTTGGTGGCAGGTTCTGCTCTTTTCTATACTCCACGTAGGCTTGCTGGTGAGCATCGTACTTTCTTTATTACCACCAGACTTTCTTCGTAATCTTGCGCCGATCACGAAAATGATTTTTGCGACAGATCTCGCGCGATTCTTATGGGTCGTCGCGCCGATCGCAGGACT
>JAHFIV010000044.1 GCA_023246225.1 bacterium | reverse complement strand
TCACGTCTTATGAGCGCCATGTCATTCTGAAGCGCGAGCAGAACCGCTTCTTCTTTTGTATTCTGCCGTTGTTCTTCGGTCATGCTACGCTCCATGACACTTCTTATACTTCTTCCCGCTGCCGCACGGACACGGATCGTTGCGGCCGATTTTTTCTCCTGAGGCAGTGAGTTGCTCCGTCGTGGTTGTTGCACCGCTCTCTGTTGCGGTTTTTGCGGGCGCGGAGAGCATCACTCCTTGCCGTTCCATAAGCGACTGTTCCTGCTTGCGCGACACGCGCACTTTGAACACCGAATACACCACTTGTTTCACGATCATCTGCGTGAGTTCGGTGAACATACGGAACGCCTCTCGTTTGTATTCAACGAGCGGATCGCGCTGACCGTAGCCGCGCAGACCGATTCCAGTGCGGAGATGTTCCATCGAGTCGAGATGTTCCACCCAAAGCATGTCGACCGCGCGAAGCATGATGCTGCGCAACACGTCGAGCAAATCTTCACGACTCCCGTTCATCTCCGCAAGTAATTCGCGTTCGAGTGCATCGTATGCGTGATCCGCAAGCGTGAGTACGTACGCAACGATCTGTGTGCGCGCCTCTGCATCTTCCTTTTTATCTCCCGCATGCGTACGAATATCCGCGAGCTGTTTCTTGTCTGATTCTTGTACAGGAAAAATCGTTCCCGCAACTTCGTAAATCTCTTTCAGATCCCACGCTCCTTCGTCATCGGCCGCGGTGTGAAAACGCACGACGTGTTCCAGTTCATCTTCCACCATGCTCATCACCACTTTTTTGAGTGCAGCGACATCATCCACCGGAAGTTCGAGAACCTCCAATCGTTTGCGATACAACACTTCGCGGTGTTTGTTGAGCACATCATCATATTCCAAAAGATGTTTGCGCATGTCGAAGTGATAGCCTTCGACTTTGTGTTGCGCAGACTCGATCGACTTTGACACCATGCCGTTCTCAATCGGCATGTCATCGGGGAGTCCAACGCGATCCATAAATCCGCGCATTCTGTCAGAGCCGAAGATGCGCAATAAATCATCCTCGAGCGACACAAAAAATTGCGTGAGACCAGGATCTCCCTGACGACCAGCGCGACCGCGCAACTGGTTGTCAATGCGACGCGATTCATGCCGCTCAGTACCGATCACAAACAATCCGCCGAGCGCGCGCACTTTCTCTGCCTCGTCTTTGTCTGGCGGTGTACCACCAAGAATGATGTCGACGCCGCGACCGGCCATGTTCGTTGCGATCGTCACCGCGCCGAGACGTCCGGCCTGCGCAATGATCGACGCTTCTCTCTCGTGATTTTTTGCATTCAATAATTCATGCGGAATTCCTTCGCGCTTCAGCAGTTCACCAAGCACTTCGTTTTTTTCGATCGAAATCGTACCGACGAGCACCGGCTGACCTTTTTCATGACGCACACGAATCTCCTCCACCACCGCGGTGAATTTTCCGACTTCTCCTTTGTACACCTTATCAATCAAATCGGTGCGCGCCGATGTTTTGTTCGGCGGCATCACCACCACTTCGAGTTTGTAAATTTTCGAAAACTCCTCAGCTTCGGTCGCTGCGGTACCGGTCATACCGGCGAGTTTGTCGTACAAACGAAATAAATTCTGAAACGTGATCGTTGCGAGCGTCTGACTCTCACGCTGAATCTTCACTTTTTCTTTTGCTTCGATCGCCTGATGCAACCCTTCACTGTACCGACGACCTTGCATCAACCGTCCGGTAAATTCGTCAACGATGATCACCTCACCTTCTTTCACTACATACTGCTGATCGAGTTTGTAGAGCGCCTTCGCACGAAGCGCGGCGACGAGATGATAGATCGTCGTCATGTCGCCAGCGCTCCACGGATCGCTCCCCAAACGCCGCGACACTTCGTTTTGTCCTTCCTCAGTAAATTCCACCTGACGAAGTTTCTCATCAACGTTGTAGTGCGTGTTCTCCGTGAGCGGCGCAACGAGATCGGCGAAACGATAATACATGTCCGCCGCTTCTTCGGCCGGCGCAGAGATGATGAGTGGCGTACGCGCTTCGTCGATCAAAATTGAATCGACCTCGTCGATGATCGCGTAGTGTAACTCGCGCTGCACCCGCGACATCGGTCGCATCACCATGTTGTCGCGCAAAAAATCGAATCCGAATTCGTTGTTCGTGCCGTAGGTGATGTCTGCAGTGTACGCGTCGCGCCGTCCGACCGGACGCATAAAATCCATCTGCACCAAAAACGAACTGGTGTCGCTCTGATTTTTCTCCACCGAAAGAGTGCCATCATCAGCGGTCTCGCTTTTTTCTGGCAATTTCCACGCAGCATCGTACACATACGCGGATTCGTGGTTGATACAACCAACAGAAAGACCGAGCGCGTCATACACTTGCCCCATCCACACCGCATCACGACGCGCGAGGTAGTCGTTCACCGTCACGACATGCACGCCTTTTCCCGTGAGCGCGTTCAAATACACCGCGAGCGTTGCGGTGAGCGTCTTTCCTTCACCGGTACGCATCTCTGCGATCTGTCCGCGATGCAAAACGACACCGCCCATCACTTGCACGTCGTAGTGGCGCTGGCCGAGCGTGCGTTTTGCCGCCTCGCGACAGAGCGCAAACGCTTCGGGAAGCACATCATCAAGCGACGCTCCCGCGCGCACGCGATCACGAAGCGCAATACTCGCTTCTTTGAGCTGCTGCGCGGACAGCCCGGTCACATCCGCTTCTCGCGCGTTCACTTGCTCTGCGATCAGACGAATCTCATCGATCACTTTTGCATTCGGATCGCCAAAAATTTTAGTCAAAAAAGACATTGTACAAATCCAATAATGTTCCAAATCTTCACTCCCGTCCCTTCACCATTCGGCCGCCTCGTTTCGCCTTTGCGGTCTTCGCTCCTTTATATGCAAGGATCTGACGATCCGCTTCTTTTTTCGCTTCGTTCAAAGCGACGTATAAATTGAAATCTTCTGCTTCGGCGTAAACCAAATTGCCCGGCAAGCGCACATGAATCTCCGCGCGAAAAATCGGACCCTTTTTATGATGCCGCGTAGTCATTCCCACTTCGACTTCGCACGACACCGACGGTCCAAAACGCGCGACCTTCGCATCAAATCCTGCGAGTTTCGATTCGATATACACACGAATCGCCTCGGTGAGCGTGATATTTTTTGCTTTGATATCGATTTGCATAACGGAAACAGTGTATCGTAGTTATTCTAAAAGGTGAAGTCCCGAGAAATCAGAGGTCCATCAGCTCAAAACCCCACGTACTCGACCTCTTCACGCAGCTGCACCACCCCGTTCGTCATGTTGCGCACGCGAGTTTTGATCGCCGCAGTGAGTGCCACCACATCGTCTGCGGTTGCGCGCCCGTCGTTCAGAAAAAAATTGCCATGTTTTTCAGAAACGTGCACGTGTCCAACGCGCATTCCTTTGAGCTGTGCGTGTTCGATGATCCATCCTGCGGGAATATTTCCCTGGGGTGTGCGTGGAATTGTTTCATCTTTATTCAAGTCGAGCGTGTGACGGAGCGACTCGACATCTTGCGCGGATGTCGGCAGCCAATTCGTGAACATGCATCCTGCGGTCGGATACTCAACCGGTTGTTTTTGTTTTCGATCGAGAAGAATCTCGCGCAATTTTGCTTTTGCCGTTTCAGGGTCTGGCGACGCAGCGAGTGCGAGTGTGGCAGAAATAATCGTCCGCCCTGGCTCGCGTTTAAAAATACTGTCGCGGTAGGCGAAACCACACTCCGCGTTCGTCATCACGCGTTCTTCGCCGCGATCAAACACGCGCACTGACACCACAACATCTTTTGTTTCGCCGCCATAACATCCTGCATTGCCGCGCACCGCACCACCGATCGTTCCCGGCACACCGACCGCCCATGCAAAACCGGTGAGACCCGCTTCTGCTGCGCGCATTGCGACAAGTCCCGTTGGCGCTCCCGCACCGACCACAACCGTGGTGCCGTCGAACACGATCTCTTGATTCGCCATCTTCACCACAAGTCCTTTCACACCATCATCCGAGACGAGCATGTTCGAACCTCCGCCAAACACAAACAAAGGAATGCCGAGTTCTTTCGCTGCACGCGCCGCACGAGCAACATCATCACCGTTCTTTGCAACAAAAAAATATTCTGCAGGTCCACCGATCTTCAGCGTCGTATGCTTTGCGAGCAACTCGTTTTCTTTTACCTCAAGAGAAACTTGCGCACGAAGCGTTTCGATAATGCTCATACCAAATTTTCTGCGATCGTATAAATATCTCCTGCGCCGGTCACAAGCACGACATCGTTCGGCGCAATCACTTCTTCGAGCATCTGCTGAAGAGCGGGAAGATCCGCAGCGAAACGCACATCGCGAACGACATCGCGCGCACGATCACGTTCTTTGACCGCAGCAACAAGATCGCGAGAGCTCACCTGTTCATCGCTCGCTTCTTCGCGTCCCGCCACGTCATACACTTCCGCGAGCAGCAACACATCTGCGCCATCAAAAGACGCAACGAACTCATCAAACAAATTTTTGGTTCGATTGTGATGATGCGGCTGAAAGGCGAGTACCACACGCCGACCTTCGTAAAATTCGTGCGCAGCAGCGAGCGTTCCTGCGATCGCAGTCGGGTGATGACCGTAGTCAGAAATAATACTCGCACCATCACGCTCCCCCACTCGCTCAAATCTTCGCCAGATCCCGGTAAAATCTGCGAGCGTTTTTCGCACAGCCTCAGCAGAAACGCCGAGTTCGAATGCAAGCGTCGCAGCAGCGAGCGCGTTCATCACATTAAACTGCCCAGGAACATGCAGCGCAAACTCACCGAGATCCTCACCGCGACGCACGATATGAAATCGCTGCACGCCAGATACCACACGCACATCTTTCGCCATCACGTCCGCAGCGTTTTTCATACCGTACGTCACCACGCGCGACGTCGGCGCGAGTTCATGCGCACTCACCTGATCGTCCGCGTTCACTACGAGCAACCCGTCCGCGGACAACTTCTCTATATATGTCTGAAACGTTTCGCGGATGTGCGCGAGATCACGGTAGTAGTCGAGATGATCTTCTTCGATATTCGTGAGTACGATCATCGCTGGCGAGTACAACAAAAAATGCGCCTGATGCTCGCACGCTTCGAGCACAAAAAGATCCGACGTGCCGATCCGCAAATTTTTTTCTGGAAACGTCGGCACTTTCGATCCGACGATCACAGTCGGATCTTTTTCACCCTGCTGCAACATGAGCGCAAGCATCGCTGTTGTCGTACTTTTGCCGTTCGTGCCAGAAACCGCAACGGTGCGCATCGACTTTGTGAGCTCCCCGAGAAATTCGGGATAACTCATCTCGGTGATGCCGCGCGCTTTCGCCGCGAGACGTTCAGCGTTATTCGGTGGCACCGCAGTGGAGTAGATCACAAGATCACACACCTCGGAGATATTTTCCGCGCGTGCGCCGATCGCCACAGAAATCCCCGCAGCAACAAGTTCGCGCGTGGTGTCGGACTCTGCACCATCAGAACCGGTCACCGTTTTTCCGCGGTACTGCAAAAGTCGCGCAACCGCAGAAACACCGATCCCGCCCGCGCCTATCACATGCACATTGTTCCACGAATCGAGGAGGGTCATATCTGCTCATTCTATGAGTCTCTTATTAAAAAAGAAAGAGGATGCGAATGCATCCTCTAGATTAAGCAGCTCACGTCGCAATCCCGTACAGTTTCGCGACGAACTCACGACGATCGGGTGGCAGCACGTGCCCCGTGATCGTTACGAACGCGTTGCGACGATCATCGTCCTCCGCAGGTTTGCGAAAGATGAACCGTGCACGACGCTCGCTCGCGAATCCGTAAGCGGTCTTCCACACCGCGCGAGCGATCATGTTAGTGACGAACCGTTTGATCACCGCTTCTGGTGCGGTCGAAAACACCGAAGCAAATGCACGGCAGTGCCAGGAACTAAACAACGTTCCTTCGTCTGGTAAACACGGATCAAAGAACACACGAAGAGGAAATCGCATCGACGATCCTGCGAACGTCCAGAAATCGATCGCGCGGCGTTGATCGAGCATCGGGGAGAGCAACACACCGCGAATCACCGACGTCGGTTGTGCGTCGAGCGTAACACTTTGGACTCCATCTGCCATGTCTTCGATCCATTCGAGAATCATTCGCGGCATTTCGGAGATGATCGCGCCGATGAACCTCCCTGCATGTGCGACCTCAGCCTCACGAATGTAAGGAGAGCCTGCTTTGTACGCGTCGTGCAACACGCGCGCATACGTCGTGAGCAGCGCCGCGCATACATCGCGTGGCTGATCTTGCTCCGCGAAACGCTCCATGAAAAGTGCGGCACCGAGTGTGCACGTATCACCTCCGCGGCGCGCGATCGCTTCGAAAAAATCGTGCATCGCGAGAGGGTGTGCGAGCTTCACCCGTTCACCATCAGCTGTTTTCATGCGTTCATACATGAACGCGGCCGTGAGATGCCGATCCAATCGGCGTCGATCATCGGATGCGGGCACGACATACTCATCATCTCGTTGCCTCGCCATGGGTTCTTCTCCCTACTAAGGCGCGCCATTCCGGCGATCCTCGGCTGACGATGTTTCTTGGAAGGTACAACACCAAAGAATACCATTGCATACATTTTTGCTATGTGCAAGGGTGAGATCTGACTCGAATGTTCGTGAAAGGAGTACTCGTGGCCAACAAAAAAATCTACGTCGAGAACCGTCTGCTCTTTCCTGTGCATCTCCACTTCACCATCGACGCCGGCGCGCTGATCATCACCGTCGACAAATTCGGACGCGAAAACGAAGAGTGTCTGATGCCGGGACACACCGCGATCTTCGAAGATCACGATGCGATCCTGGGGTGCGTGCACGACAAAAAGTTCAGCTACGGTTTCAGAAACGAAACCGGTGGACGACTCACGGTGATCCCTGGCGTACGCCGCGCACTGGACGGACCGATCTTCGAGCTCACTGGGGAGACGGGCTGATGCTTATCTACCTCGAGAATCATCTGGAGATGCCGATCCACGTTGCGGTGATCTCCACTCCGCCAAAGTCGATCGAATTCGTGATTTCGGAGGCACCGATTCCGCCGATCGCAGGAACGACGCAGTATTTCGATCTCGACACGAAACAGGCTGTGCGTCTCCAAAACACGCCGGATGCAGTGGATATCACGATCGGATATCGTGGAAAATTCTTCAAGAAACTCCACTTCAAAGGCGAGCACGGCCCCACCGCCGATGGTACGTGGCTGGTCCGAATCGAGGTGCACGTACCTGAACCTCCACCGCCGCACCTCTGTAGCTAAGGAACAATGATGATCCGCGCGCGCCGCGGGTCACTTTTTTTTGCCGCGCGACAATGCTAGCATTGCACCATGCAGACCCACCTCAAAAATACCGACCCAGAAATCGCGGACGCCATCCGCGCAGAGCTCGCGCGTCAGCGTGACGGGCTTGAATTGATCGCTTCAGAAAACATCGTGTCGCAAGCAGTACTCGAAGCGCTCGGCACACCGCTCACCAATAAATATTCGGAAGGATATCCCGGTCGACGATATTACGGTGGCAACGCACACATCGACGTGATCGAAACCGCAGCGATCGAGCGAGCAAAAAAATTGTTTGGTGCAGAGCACGCAAACGTGCAACCGCACGCCGGTTCATCCGCAAACATGGAGGCGTATTTCGCACTCGCAGAACTCGGCGACACAATCATGGCGATGGATCTTTCGCATGGCGGACATCTCACGCACGGTTCTTCGGTAAATTTTTCCGGAAAATTTTATCGCATCGTGTCGTACGGCGTACGACGTGACACCGAACGAATCGACATGGACGAAGTGCGACAGATCGCACTGCGCGAGCGTCCGAAGGTACTCGTTGCAGGATTCACTGCATACTCGCGCCATCTCGATTTCGCGATGTTTCGCGCGATCGCAGAAGAGTGCGGCGCATATCTGATGGTCGACATGGCGCACTTTGCAGGTCTTGTTGCTGCACGTGTCCATCCTGATCCGATCCCCTACGCCGATGTCGTGACAACCACCACACACAAAACACTTCGCGGTCCGCGCGGCGCGATGATTCTTTCAAAAATCACCGATCGACTTCGACCGAGCGATAAAAAAAATCTTGCGCAGCGCATCGACTCAGCGGTGTTTCCGGGAATGCAAGGTGGACCGCTCGAGCACTGCATCGCGGCAAAAGCGGTCGCATTCAAAGAAGCGCTCGCGCCGTCGTTCGTGGAATATCAAAAATGCGTGCTCGCGAACGCGCGCGCGCTTGCGGACGGCCTCACTGCAGAAGGACTTCGTATCGTAACCGGTGGCACCGACAATCATCTTGTACTTGTAGACCTCACACCGCTCGGTATCGGTGGAAAAACTGCAGAAACTGTGCTCGACGAGGTCGGCATCTGCACCAACAAAAATATGATCCCGTATGATCCGCGCAAACCGACCGATCCTTCGGGACTCCGCATCGGTACACCGGCGCTCACCACACGCGGATTTGACGAGCGAGAGATGCGCACGGTCGCATCGCTCATCGCACGCGTACTCAAATCACCAGATGACGCCGCAGTGAAACATGCGGTCGATGGTGAAGTGCGAGAACTTGCCGCTCTGCATCCGATCTATCCGGAATTCGAAATCTAGACAAAAAATCAAAAAAGTGTCATCGTTTTTTAGGAGTTCCTCGAAAGGAAACGCACATGAACACCGCACGTATCGAAGGTAAAGATGTCGCGAGGCGGATCACAGAAGATGCGATCCGCGAACGAGAATTGCTCGGCATCACGCCGGGCCTTGCTGTCGTTTTGGTCGGTGACGATGCCGCGTCGCATCTGTACGTCCGCTTGAAAGAACGGGCGTGTCGTGAGGCAGGAATCGATTTCGAAAAATTTCTCTTTCATGCAGACACGACGGAAGAAACGGTGCTTCGAACGATCGCGCAGCTGAACGCTCGCGTCGATATCGATGCGATTCTCGTGCAACTCCCTCTACCAGCGACACTTCACACTGGCCGCGTGATCGCAGCGATCGATCCCGCGAAAGATGTGGACGGATTCCATCCGAAGAACGTCGCTATGCTCATCGCTGGTACTCCGCGTATCGTACCGGGTCTCCCTGCGGGGATCATGGCGCTAATCCGCTCCACCGATGTTCCCCTCGAAGGAAAATCCGCACTGGTCATCGCGAACAGCCTCGCGTTCTACCAGCCGGTCGAAGCGGTGCTTCGCCAGGCGGGTTGCGTACCATCGTTCGCAAAAGCTGACGAGGCAGAGCTCGCAACAAAAACCAGTGCTGCCGATGTGCTGATAGTTGCGATAGGACGGGCGGGATTCATCAAAGGTTCGATGCTCCGCCCTGGTGCGATCGTGATAGACGTCGGTACAAACCGTGTCGATAACCGCACCCTCGGTGACGTAGACGCTGTGTCAGCAGCGGGGATCGCTGGCTACCTCACTCCAGTGCCCGGCGGTGTCGGCCCAGTGACTGTCGCGATGCTGCTCAGCAACACAGTTGCGCTGTGTAAGCAGCATCATCAATAAAACAATTTTCATCCTGGGCCGCACTTTGTCGTTCCAACCCTCTCTTCTGTCATTCC
>JAHFIV010000043.1 GCA_023246225.1 bacterium | reverse complement strand
CAGCGGTGAGTCCGTCAGCGATTGTTACCGATTGGCCTTGTTTCGGCAGCTTCCCTGCCTTTTTTTGAACTAGTCTTCCGATGGTTCGTTCATCACCGGATTCGATTCTGCTGTTGAAGAAGCGGTTAATGTCAGGGATATCCGTGTCTCCGTGCGCAAGAATAGTGAGCTTATCGATACGTTTGATGAGATGTTCGTCAACGTCTGATTCATCGCTGATTTCTCCGACAAGTTCTTCAAGAAGATCTTCGTGAGTGACGAGACCTACGAGACGCCTCTCGTTGTCGACGACGATCGCCATATGAATACGATTTTTTTTGAATGATCGGAAGAGATCATCAACGAGATCGGTTTCAAGGATGAAGGTTGGTGAAGTTGCAAGTTCGCGGAGCGGTGTCTGGAGCAATTCATTTGGTGTGGAGGAGGAGAGTCGCTCGAATAAATTTTTAATGTTCACGATACCGATGATGTTTTCTTTGTCGCCAGACCAGAGAGGAAAGCGACTAAATTTTGATGAGTTCACAAAAGGAAGCGCATCGATGATGGATTTATCCGCATCGAGCGTTACCATGATCTCCTTCGGTGTCAAAATATCGCCAGCAGTGATGTCGTTTAAAAGAAATACACGCTCGATCAGCTCTTTTTCTCCACGTTCCATTCCGCCAGATTTCACACCGAGGTGAATCATCGTGCGAATTTCTTCCTCAGTGATCATCGCTTGGACACCCCTTCCTTCAACAAAGAGCGAAACAAAACGATCGATCACCGCGATTGCTGGATGCAAAACAGTCATGAGCACGCTGACCGGTCGTGCGACACGGAGCGCCCACGGTTCGGGGTTATTCGCTGCGTGCGCTTTTGGAATAAGATTTACAAAGATCAGTACGATAATGGTGAGTACAACAGTTTCTCCCGCAACGCCAGAGTCACCGAACGCATTATGCGCAACGAGCGTGGCGAGCGAGGCGGCGGCGATATCACATACCGTTTGCCCGAGGAGTAGCGTGCCGAGCAAGGTGCGCACGTTGCTTCGTAGTTTTCCAACAATCAATGCGCGATGATCACCTTTTTTGATGAGCGTTTGCAGACGCACCTCGTTGATTGATAACAGCGAAGTTTCTGCGCCTTCAAAGCAGGCTGCCGCTGCCAAGAAAAAAATAATTGCGGTAAGCATTAGTATCATAATTTTTCAACGACAATCATCACTTTTGCACCGTTTATCACGTCACCGTTATTCCAATCATGCACTGCATCAAAGAGTGCGGGTTCGTTGTAGATGTAATTTTCTCCGAGCCGCGTGCCCGGATCGTTAGTGATAAATTTTCCTGGCATGAATCCTTTTACGACGAGCATGTGATACGAAGGGCCACCATTTTTAAAATTTGGATTGTGTAACGCCTTGCCTGATGCGGGTAAAAGCACCGGTCGACCAGCGCGGAGCTCGCGTTCGATGTCGCGAGGGGAGGAGAGTGGCAGTACCCGAGCTCCTTTTATGCCGAGATGTTTTATCATTATTTCTGCGACTCGTTTCGCGTCGGTACTTTTGAAATCACCGTACTCTGTATTTTGATAATCGACCAACTCAAGCAAGCGTCGATCCATTTCAGCGGTGGTGAGCGATGTTTCTCCGTTCAGGTATGCTTGCATCATCACCATCGATGCCTCCTCGCAAGTGTCTTCATGCACCGCATCCCATACCTTGAACGGTGCTTGTGGCACGAACGGCATTTTTAAATTGAGTTGGGTTGGTGCTGGTGGTTCGGTTTTTACTGGAGGCGTCGTTTCTTTTTTTGGAGGCGTTGTAGGAGTGGTGGTGAACGTTGCATAGGTCACTGCCGCCGGGATCGGCTCTTGCGTGGAGTGTTTGTAAGCCTCACGCAACGTTTGACGGTTGCTGAAACCAACCCATCCGAGCACGAGGATAAGGCTGAGAATACCGAGAATAAGAAGGGATTTACGCATAGGGCACAGCTTCCATGAGTGCAGTCAATATACTATGTATTGGCTCTTGAAGTGAATGGGAGTTGACGGGGGCCGCTTTTCTTCGCACAATCATCAATAACCTCTTATATTATGGAAGAAAAGAAACCACTCGTGATTTCAAAGATCGTTGTCGACCGCGATCTTTGTATCGGCGCGGCAACATGTGTCACAATCGCGCCGGGAACATTTCAAATGGACGATGAGAACAAGGCGATTCTTGTTGACCTGCACGGCAACGATGCGGAGACTATTCTCATGGCCGCAGAGTCGTGTCCAACAAAAGCGATTTTTTTATACGATGAGAACGGCGAACAGATTTATCCTTACGCTTAGTGTCTAGTCACGATTACATTATTATCGGTGGCGGCGTTGCAGGAACTACGGCTGCGGAGACGATTCGTGGCCGTGATGCAGTCGCAAGTATTTTGATCATCGGGGCCGAACGGCATCCGCTCTATTCGCGCGTCATTCTTCCGCACGTGGTGCGTGGAAAAGTTACGGAAGAAAAAGCATTTTTACGTACCGTGGATTCTTATAAAGAAAAGCGTATCGATTTTCGTGCAGGTGTCGCGGCGACCGCCGTCGATACTACCGCGAGAAGTGTTCGTCTTTCTGATGCGACTTCGGTGACGTATGAAAAAGCTTTACTCATTGCGACCGGAGGGACACCGCGCAAACTTACTCTTCCTGGCGCGGACGAAGCGGACATTCTTTATTTTCAAACATATGAAGATGCGCAAAGACTTATCGATGCGCAGAAAGCATCGTCGGCTGTCGTATACGGCGGTGGGTTCATCGGCCTCGAATGTTTGATGTCGTTTGCGCATGCAGGAATACGAACAACCGCCGTTGTCCGAGGGAACGGTTTTTTTAGTCGCGTCATCGATGCGTCTGGTTCAGAGATGATCGGTCGCACACTTGAGCAAAATGGGATCACTCTCGATACGGACACGGAGATCAAAGGGATCACAGTGACTCGCGAAAAGAAAACGGTTTATCTTTCGCGCGGTGGTCCGCTTGAGTGTGACGCTGTTGCTGCAGGCATCGGCCTCGAATTGTATACGGACTTTCTTAAAGACAGTGGCATTCATCTGGGATTCGGCGTGCTCGCAAACGAATACCTGCGAACTTCTGCACCAGACGTTTATGTCGCTGGCGATGTTGCGGAAATTATGGACCCGTTCGCGCACGTTTCGCGCACTGTTGGTAATTGGCAAAACGCTTTGTTTCAAGGAAAGATTGCCGGAGCAAATATGACGGGCGTTGAAGAAAAGTACGAAGCGCTTACCTCGTACAGCATCTCATGTTTTGGTTTGCCGATCGCGTTTATCGGAGCGGTGGAGATCGCTGCAGATGCGCGCATTGCACGAAAGTCTGCGACGGGCGCGTCGTTACAGCTCGTGGTGAAAGGCGAGCATCTCGTTGGTGCGACATGTGTCGGATTATTTCCCGAGCGTGCAGCGGTGACGAAATTGATTACAGAACGAACACATCTTACTCCTGACAAACTTGATGCTTTGAGAGACGCGCGAATCGACCTCTCATCGCTACTCCCTTGATGGTCCAGGCGGTATACTGGAGGGACCTTGGTGAAAGTCTCTTCCGGTTGAAAACGGATATTTTTTTTGCACGGTACGATGCCGCCTCCTCAACGATACTCCATATCGTTTGTGGCGCGTCCTCGCACCGTGCAAAAAAAATCTCTCGTTTTCAGCTTCGGAATATACTTTCACAAAGGTCCCTAGACGCATGTTTTTGAAGGCTAAAAAATCGCGACGGACAGCGATAAGGCGCATGTTCGCATACGCCGCTGTTTTTGTACTCAGTGGGCTCGTTTATGCCTTTGTCGAAGCAGTACCACGTTTTCGAGATCCCGATTCTTTTTATCATGTGAAAATCGCGACGCTCATTCGTGAACACGGTATCGTGCACTCTTTTTCTTGGCTGCCGTTTACGACTCTCGCAGAGAAGTACGCTGATCATCATTTTTTGTACCACCTACTTCTTATTCCGTTTGTGACTGCACTCGGCCCGTTCATCGGCATGACTGTCGCAACAATTTTTTTTGCCGCGCTTACCATTACGATTTTTTTCTTTTTGCTTCGCGTATACGAAGTGCGTTATGCCTGGCTGTACACCGCCATTCTTGCAACTTCCGGCGCTTTTATTTTTCGTTTGAATCTCGCGAAGACGTCTGCACTTTCTATCACGATGCTTTTTTTGGCACTGATTGCGAGCAAAAAAAATAAACCACTCGTATTATTTGTGATCGCATGGTTGTACGTTCTTCTCTACGGAGGGTGGCCGATACTTATTGTGGTGATGGGCGCATTCGTACTTGCACGAGCTACCGCTGACCATATTGTTGATCAACACCCCTTTCATTCCTGGGCATGTCTCTTTTTTTGGAAACGGTTACTTCGTGGATCGCGGAGTGCACGGTCTGATTTTTTTGCTTCCACCGAAGTTCGTCATCTCGGCGTAACGATCGCTGGTCTTTTTTGCGGGGTGATTATCAACCCCTATTTTCCCACGAACATCAGTTTTTATTGGAATCAAATCGTACAGATCGCCTTGATCGGCTACCGAGGAAGCATCGGTGTTGGCGGTGAGTGGTATCCGTATAACTTAGATCGTTTGTTTCTCGAATCGAGCGGAATTTTTTTGCTCGCAGCGATCGTTCTGACGGGGTTCATTATTGTATTTTTTTGGCCAGAGTTGATGCGGCGCTCACATCAAAAAAGTATTTCAGAAATGACCCCGTTCATCGCATCCACAATTCTTGCTGCAGTATTTCTTTTCATGAGTTTACGAAGCAAGCGCCACGTTGAGTACTTTGCACCGTTTATGATGTTTACGGTGGCGCTGTTTCTTGACGCTTTGCTTCGTCGACTTGATGTTTTGTCGACGATTAGAAAGTTATTTGACCTCTGTTCACGGCGCCTAATTTTTGTCGCAGGAACAGTGCTCACACTGGTCTTTGTTTTTATCGGCGCACGCGATGTGTTCGCGGTACGAGCTTTGTATAAAGAAGGTGTGCCGTGGCAGCAGTATGCCGGTGCAACGAAATGGCTTGCTGCGCACGCACCAAAAGATGCCGTTGTTTTTCACAGCAATTGGGACGAATTTCCTATACTTTTTTTTGCTGATGACCAGCAACGGTATATCGTGGGGTTAGATCCGACGTTTTTCTATCTTCATGATTCGGTGCGGTATGCTTTATGGGTCGATGTGACAACAGGTAAGGTTCCCCGCGGCGCAGCGAGTCTTGTGCGACGGATGTTTGGTGCGAATCTCGTTTTTATTGCGAACGGTCATGAACAAATGCTGCATGCATTTGAAAAAGATCCTAACGCGATAGTCGTTTATAAAGATGCTGATGCAGAAATCTTTGCAATTCTCTAAAGAGGTTTTATGAGAGTACTCATCGCCATTCCAGTGCTCAATGAAGAGAAAATTCTCATGAGTACGATCGATACTCTTCGTCGAGTTTCGCGAGAAACGCTCGCACACCTCGACGTTATTTTCGTGATCGCTGACAACGGTTCCGACGATGCGACATCGGAGATCGGACAGGAGCTTGCAACGAAATTTGCTGATGTTCGGTATCTTCGTGTTGAGGAACGAGGGAAGGGTCGCGCGATCAGGGCGGCGTGGAATTCGGCAGAAGCAGAGACGTATGTATTTATGGACGCAGACCTCGCAACCGATCTTTCGGCGCTTCCCTTACTGATTGATCGCGCGTCACGCGGTGTTGCGACTGGTTCTCGTTACGCAAAGGAGTCGTCAGTTGAACGTTCTTGGTTCAGAAAATTTCTTTCTTACAGTTATCGCGGTTTGATTCGTGTTGCACTCGGTACGCGTGTATCTGATGCACCGTGTGGATTCAAAGCGGTACACGCAGGAGCGATGCGTTCGGTTTTACCAACAGTGAAAAATGATACGTGGTTTTTTGATACGGAGTTCGTCATGCGTGCAGAACGGAGTGGCATTGCAGTGGAAGAGATTCCTGTCGTTTGGCGTGATGCGCGTCTGCAAGGCCGCACATCAAAAGTACAGTTTTTGAAACTCGTCGCTGAATACGTTCGTGAGGTGCTACGACTTCGTCGAGATTTTCAAAATGATGTTGCGCGTAAAAATTTTGCGTTGATCGCCTGGGTTTCTTTGGCGCTGCTCGCGCTCACGTCGCTCCCTGCGATCGCTGCTTTATTTTTTGCAAAAGTACACGGTTTTGTTTGGACCGGACGCATTCATCTTTCTCCTGGAGATCTTGCGGTATATCTTTCCTCGATTGCGCAGGCTGCACATGGAAGATTTTTTCTTGAGAATCTTGCCACCACAGAACATCTTGTTGCAGTACCGAACATCATCTGGTCGATCGGTGGATTACTCACGCATTTTGGACTCACCTCCCTCGGCGCCTATCACGCGCTTCGTGTAATTTTAATTCCGATCTTTGTTCTTGTTAGTTGGAAGGCGCTTCAGCATTTCGTTCGTGAACGACACTCGCAGATCACTGCATTTCTTTTATTTCACTTCTGTTCCGGATTCGGTGTTTTTGCTGCAGTTTTTTTACAAGCGACAACAAGCGCAAGCGGAACGTATCAATGGCCGACGGATATATGGGTTGCGGAATCAAACGCGTTTCTTTCGATGATGTACAGTCCGCACTTTATCGCGTCGTGGACGCTGCTCATCGCATCACTTTGGATTTTATCTAAGGCGTTCGCGAGCGCACGATTACGAGATGCCATCCTTTCAGGAACTCTCGCGTTGTTGTTGTTTCAGTTTCACCCATTTTATGTACCGACGCTGTACGCCGTCGGTGCGGTTTGGTGTGCGTACGCCATACTACGCGGGGGCGGCATGCGTAAATTATTGAGTTGCTACGCACTGTTTGTTGCGATTTCTTTGCCTGCAGTTGTCTACTACGTATGGCTCACGAAATTTACCCTGAACAGCATCACCATGCTCGGGCAGAATATTTTATGGACACCATCACCAGTTTTCGTGTTGTGTGGATTTGGTGGTTTTATGCTTCTTGCGTTGTTCGGTCACGAGGGAGCTCAGCGTTCTGGTGGAGATAGCACAAGACGTGCAAATGAGCTCGCGTTATGGGCGATCGTGACCATTATTTTATTGTATATCCCCCTAGGGTTTCAGCGTCGTTTGCTTGAGGGGCTGCAGTTTCCGCTCGCTGCGCTGTCTGGCATAGCGATCGTGACTGTTCGCGATCGTTGGCCAAAGTTCACCGGGTATCGCGCACATATTGCCGTTGTTTTTACCATCATCCTCTTTCTTTTTATTTTTGTGCCATCAACTCTTTACAGTATTATTACACCGATAAAGATTTTTAGCACCGCGAAGTTTCAAGATGAATTTTTCTTTTCACAAGATAAAAATGCAGCGCTTACTTGGATCAGAAAAAATTCTCCGCGAGATTCACTTTTTCTTTCTGATCCAGATACTGGCAATGATATTCTTGGGTGGGGAGAGCGGGCGGTGTATGCCGGTCATTGGGCAGCGACTATCGATATTGCAAGAAAGAAGAAGGAGGTCGCTGCATTTTTTCACGACATGAACGTTGAGGAACGCGCAGCCTTTCTTCGCAGGAATACTATTTCTTACGTATACAAAAATAAAGGCGATGCTTTGCTTGCGCACGACACAGGCCTCCAACAGGTTTTTCAGAGCGGAGACATCGTTATCTATCAAGTACAGCGATGAAGACTCTTGTTGTCATCCCTACCTACAATGAACGCGAGAATATCGAAATGATTCTCATGCGTATTCTTAACCTCGGAGTTCCCGACCTCCATGTTCTTGTTGTTGATGATGCTTCGCCAGACGGCACCGGTCACTTCGTTGACTCATTTTCGTGCGCGCATCCAGGAGTTGTGCAAGTGATTCATCGCACAGAAAAAAGTGGCATCGGCAGCGCGTATCTCGCGGGCTTTCGTTACGGTCTCGATCACGGTTTTGAAGTGATGTGTGAAATGGATGCGGACGGCTCGCATGATCCCGGCACACTTCCATCGCTCATCGAAAAGATTTCGAGCGACAGCGCAGATGTTGCGATCGGTTCGCGGCGTGTTCGTGGAGGTGAGACCGTTGGTTGGGGACCACATCGGCACATGATGAGTCATGCGGCGATGATGTTTTCACGATTCGCACTCGGTCTTCACACGAGAGACGTTACCTCAGGATTTCGATGTTACCGCGCATCGGTTGTGCGACAATTTTTGCAACGCGACATCAAAAGTAATGGATACGCTTTTCAGGAAGAAACAGTATTTTATTGTGAAAAACTCGGTTTTCGTATTCAGGAAGTACCGATCGTTTTTAAAGATAGGACGAAGGGCAATTCAAAACTTTCTTGGAAAGACATTTTTGAATTTTTTTCGACGATCCAACGATTACGGAAGAGTGATTGGCAAAAGTGAGATATCACCGAGTGTTGTCGTATTTTTTTTCTGCAGCCGCAAAGAACGATCGCTGTCGAGTACGAGTAGAAGTTCGCTTCTTTCAAGAGCGATGGTTGGTGTATATATACCCGCAGGAAGTTTTTCGAGAGGCATTTCGACGGTGGTGAGCCACGTCTCATTGCGACGAAGTGTTACGGGAGTGAGACCCTCAAAAGCATAGGAAGCCTCTCGCGTCACGTTGCCATCACGCTTTTTAAGCATAATGTGGAGGTCAAGATCGTCGGTGTGGGCCCCGGTAGGGACGTGCCACTCGAGAGTAACGTGTAGGCGATTCTTCTCTATATTTTTTTCTGCTCCGAGCAAGGTGTAAGGAGAAAATTGTACTGGCGAGGTAAGGTGTGGCGGCTGCGTATAGTTCACGAGCGGCGTGCTGGCCTGGCGATCAAATAAAACGAATCGACCATTCCGCGCAATCGGTTCCCCGATCGCAGCCTCGAGCCGTCCTGTGCCGCCGGCGTAATGTTTTGCAGTCCACGAATCTTTGGGAAATTGCGCTTGATAGATAACGAGATCTTCGAGATCAAACAATGTGTAGCGAAGATTTGGTGGAGTTGGATACGGTGAGAGTGCAAACTGTGTTACGCCAAGAAAGAGATAATGCGCAGCGTAAAAATGTTCTCGTGATGAGAGTATCGGCATGAGGGAATAGCTCGCGGCAACTGCTGCATTTTTTGGAATTTTGGAGAGCAGTGCTTCGGCCTGTTGCGCTTGCAAAATTTTTTCACCAGGAATGATCATTCGTGCAAGTGCGGAAGGAAGAGGTCCAAGAAAAAATGTCCCGTAGATCATCGCGATGATGATACCAAGAATGGCGGCGGCCTCACTTTCTTTTTCTGTGATAATTTTTGAATGCTTACGAAGAAAATTTGGGAAGCGGGCGAATCCATCGATCGTGGCGAGTGTGAGCGCGGGAATAAACAGTGTTGCGTAGTGCATGTCGAGTACGAGCTCACTCCCGCCGGGCGCGCCGAGTAACACCTGCGCGAGTGGGCCGAGTGCAAGTACGAGCGTGAGCGGAGCAAGAAGCGGCAGAAAAAAGTACGGCATCAAAAAACCGAGGAGCATTTCGAGGTTGGGGATTGTGGTGATGTGATGGAGAACGAGCATCGGATGTTTTGTCGCTCCGATGAACACTTGCGGAAGTGAATTACCGAGCCATCGATAATACACATTGAATTTGTATGCGTTCCCAGGCGCAAAATGACCGATCATTTTCATGACACCAACAAACCATGTCGCTCCAAAAGTGAA
>JAHFIV010000042.1 GCA_023246225.1 bacterium | reverse complement strand
GACGATTTCATCGCCGACCGCAAGTCCTTGTGGGACGATCATGTACCGCTTCTCTCCATCTTTATAGAAAAGCAAAGCGATTCGTGCACCGCGCGCAGGATCGTACTCGATCGCGGAAACTTTCGCGGGGATGTCGAGCTTATCCTGTTTGAAATCCACAATGCGTACGTAGCGATGCGCACCACCGCCACGATGACGAACGGTGATTTTTCCTTGCGCATTGCGACCGCTCGCGCGCGTCTTCGCATAGCGAAGCGATTTCTCTGGTTCAGTTTTTGTGATGTCCTCAAAAGCATCGACGCTCGAGATGCGACGTCCTTTGGTGACCGGTTTGTAGATCTTAATAGGCATATTGGTGCTTCTCAGACAGTGATCGCGTCGCCAGACTTCAGCGTCACGATCGCTTTCTTCACATTTTTTTCCTTGCCGTTGTATTTGCCGAAACGTACCGCTTTACCCGGCGAAAGTATGATGCGAACTGATTCCGGCTTCACACCATACAAATCACGAACCGCTTGTGCGATCGCAATTTTTCCCGCCTTCGGTGCAACAGCGAACACATACTGATTGAGCGCATGCAACCGCGATGTTTTCTCGGTGAAAATCGGATGCATCAAGATACGATACGCATCACCAGCACCTTCGCGAGCGAGCGGGCCACGCGCGATGACCTTTTCTTCTTTCTTCTCATCAGCCTTCACCGCAGCGTCAACCTTTTTGGTTTCAGCGTTCTTCGGTGCGGTCGATTTCTTTTTCATTTTGTCGAAAAATCCCATAGGTGTGGCGATTACGACTTCTTCGCGTACGTTGCCTCGAATTTCTCGACAACATCCGGAGTAAGTACGAGGTAATCTGCGCGAAGAACATCGTTCAGGCTGATGTTGTTCGTGCCAAAAAGCGAAGTCTTCTGAAGATTCTTCACGCTGCGTGCAAGAAGGAGATCTTTTGCAGTGTTCACCAACGCAACTTTACCTTTCACCGGGAGCTTCGAAAGCACACTGGTGATCTGCTTGGTTTTTCCTTCTTTCGCTGCGAGTTCTTCGACGAGCACGAGTCGCTCGTTCGCAACTTTGTCGGAGAGCGCCATCATAAACGCTTTCTTTTTCATCTTGGCGTTGATTTTCTTGGTGTAATCACGCTCACTACGTGGACCGAACACCACACCACCGCCTGCCCACTGCGGGCTGCGCGTTGAACCTTGGCGTGCGCGGCCGGTGCCTTTTTGCTTCCACGGCTTTTTGCCGCCACCACGAACATCACCTTTGGTTTTGGTGTGTGCGAGTGGCTTGCGTGCGTTTGCCATGAGACCGACCATCACTTCGTGAACGACGGAGGGATTGACTACAACGCCAAACACCGCCTGGCTGAGATCGCGCTCGCCAACCACTTTCCCTTCAACGTTGTACAAATTTACTTTCGGCATATGCGTTTACCAGGACTTTTTCTCGGAATAGCCGCCGGTGACACTGAGCACTGCACCGAACGCACCGGGCACCGCACCTTTTACTGCGATGATGCCTTTTGCTGCGTCCGCTTCGATGACCTCGAGGTTCTTCACCGTCACCTGATCCCCGCCCATGCGACCGCCCATGCGGAGGCCTTTGAACACGCGCTGCATACCACCCGAACCGATCGAACCCGGCATGCGGAGGTTGTCCTTGTGGCCGTGGCTCGCAGGACCGCCGCGGAAATGGTGGCGCTTCACGACACCTTGAAAACCTTTTCCTTTTGAAACACCGGTCACATCAACGAATTCACCGGGGGTGAACGTTGCGGCATCGATCACATCACCAACCTTGAGTTCTGAAGGAGTGTCGAGGCGAAACTCCATCACTTCTTTAAATGCTTTGCCGGCGGCCTTGGTGTGCCCTTTCATCGGCAAGTTTGGCTTTTCATCTTCAATAAAACCGACCTGCAACGCATCGTATCCATCTATTTCTTTGGTTCGCACTTGCGTGACAACACAAGAACCGGTTGCAAGAAGAGTGACCGGCACCACTGCGCCGTTCTCCTTAAACCGCTGACTCATCTCGATTTTTTTTGCGATGATGAATTTCATAATTATGTACCTATTGGTCCCACAATACTGCGGGACGTGGGGTGTAAACGAAAAGCCAGAAGTTTCTTCGTTCCTCCGTATCTCGTACGAAAGTTTCGAACAAACTTCTAGCCTCTGCTCGGCCTTTCAGCCGGGAGACGTGGACGCTCATCGTACGATGCGCATACCACGGCTCCCTGCCGATGGTTCCGATGCGATTCCTGAGACAGGCTCGGGAACAAGGCTTTAATTGTATCCTTGGAAATTACTGGGATGGGACCTCTGGTCCCGATTATCTCCTGTCATGCCAGAGCCTAGCTCAGAAATAATTTTCTGGCCGTATGGCAAAAATATTGAGGATAAAATTGCAAAACGTACGGCGCGATACTGGGAGTATCGCAACAAGCGTTTTGCAATTTTAGACCAATATTTTTGATCATACGGATGAAAAGAATTTTTGAGATAGGCTCAGAGAGAATTACGGAGGTTTTCCTCTCTAGTGGAAAGGATCTTTCTCCGTCTTCCCTGGCCTGACGTCTTGTTCTCTAACTCGGTCGATCTCTCTTACATCTTAATTTCCACGTCGACGCCGGCGGGCAAATTGAGATTAGTAAGTGACTCAATGGTTTTCGGTGTCGGATCGTAGATGTCGACCAGCCGCTTGTGTACTCGCATCTCGTACTGCTCACGCGCGTCTTTGTGGACGAACGTTGAGCGGTTGACCGTGTACTTCGTTCTCTCCGTCGGGAGAGGAACCGGTCCGCGAATTGTCGCGCCGGTGCGCTCAGCCGTCTCGATGATCGTCTTCGTGGACTGATCGATGATCTTGTGATCGTACGCACGAATACGAATGCGGATGCGTTGTTTTACCTCTTCATCCGGCTTGGTTTTCTTGGCGGCTTCCGTAACCATAGAGTGAGATGATAAAGACCTTGCCTGTTAGGGACCTCTAGGCTATTTGATAATTTTGACAACCACGCCAGCGCCGACGGTTCGACCACCCTCGCGGATAGCGAAACGCATCTTGTCTTCAAGCGCAACGGGGGTGATGAGTTTGACGGTGATGTTGACGGTGTCGCCTGGCATCACCATCTCTGTGCCCGTGGGCAAGGTCACCTCACCAGTCACGTCGGTGGTGCGGATGTAGAACTGTGGCTTGTAGCCTTTGAAGAACGGCTTGTGACGGCCACCTTCTTCTTTGGTCAAGCAGTACATTTCAGCCTCAAATTCGGTATGCGGAGTGATCGAACCACCCTTGGCGAGCACCATACCGCGCTCAATTTCATCTTTCTTGGTGCCGCGAAGAAGCAATCCTGCGTTGTCGCCAGCGCGGCCCTCTTCGAGCTGCTTGTTGAACATTTCGATACCAGTGACCACCGTCTTACGGGTGTCGCCGAGACCGACGATCTCCACTTCCTCGTTGATCTTGATCTGACCGCGCTCGATACGACCGGTGACCACGGTGCCGCGACCTTCGATCGAGAACACGTCTTCAACTGGCATGAGGAACGGCTTGTCGAGTTCGCGAACCGGCTCAGGGATGAACGTATCGCATGCAGCGATAAGATCGAGCACTGGCTTGGCGTCATCACCAACCGGGTTGTTGAGCGCTTTGAGTGCGCTACCGCGAATCACCGGAGTGTTTGCGCCATCGAATTTGTATTTGGTGAGAAGTTCGCGAACTTCCTCTTCGACGAGGTCGATCAGTTCCTTATCTTCAACCATGTCGCACTTGTTGAGGAACACGACGATGGAAGGTACACCGACCTGACGGGCGAGCAAGATGTGCTCGCGGGTCTGCGGCATCGGACCATCGGTCGCAGCGACCACGAGAATTGCACCGTCCATCTGGGCGGCACCCGTGATCATGTTCTTCACGTAGTCCGCGTGACCCGGACAGTCGACGTGCGCATAGTGACGCGCAGTTGACTCGTACTCCGTGTGCGCAGTTGCGATGGTAATACCACGCGACTTTGACTCTGGAGCCTTGTCGAGGTCCTCGATCTTCTTGTCCTGCGCAGCGTTACCTGCACCCTTCATGACGGCAAGAATGGCGGCCGTGAGGGTCGTCTTCCCGTGGTCAACGTGACCGATGGTACCGATGTTGACGTGCGGCTTATTACGCTCGAACTTTTTTGCTTCTGCCATAGATGTTGGCTTAGTTGGCTCCAGGGCTCGAAAAGAGCGGGCCAGAAAGGCGGTGACTTAGGGATTATTTACTATGAAAACACGGTGAAGTACTGCGGAGTATACACTGAAGTCCTTATTTTGCGCAAGGGCTCCGAGGTCGTTACTCGATCGGTTCGAGATAAAATCGCTCTTCGTCCTCCATAGCGTTCACGGTTTCAAGGCGAGGGGTATTTTGTACCACAGCCTTAAGTTCGTCGGTCCGTTTGCGCTCTTGAGCGGTTTTCCAGGCGCCGATGTCGCGGTTGATCTTATCGAGAAGCTCCTCCTGTGTCAAGTCACGTGAGGTGGCTGGAGTGACTCCCCCTTCGACCCCTAGCTGCCGACCACGCTTTTTGAATGGATTATCGCTAGGCTGCGCTGTTTTTTGAGGGATTTCTTCCACGGTTTTCGGGGCGGGTACGTGGACCTGCATGTGCGGCGTAGGAACCGGTAATGGCGCGGGCGAGGCGACGGCCGGGGCCGTGGGTGGTGCCACGCAAAGACGCTCGTACTCCGCGAGATCCATGACGACCACAGCTTTGCCAGTTTCTGGATCGGCAAGAACCACGCGTTCACCGGTTTTTTGGACGAGCCCCACGAGACGAGTGATCAGTTCAGGTTGCATATCGTCCGCATCTTAGAAAATAAAAAAGAACCGCGCAAGCGCGCGGCGTGATTTGGTCTACTCTTTCAGTGTGACAACGACTGCGGTGCCGGTTGCAAATGCCGTTGCTGCCGCAGATGCGCCGCCGGGGAACGCAGGCTCGAACCCGCTCTCTGACCAATGGCCAGCAAAGAAACCGCCAGAGGGGCAGCACCCCCAACGCATACAGCCGACCACCCGCGGCGGCTCCCTGACGATTTTCTTCCATACAATACTGAAATGGTGGGCGTCGACGTAGAGCGCGACCGGATCGCCCGGCAAGATCGCGAATCCGCACGCTCCGCATCGGATGACGAACTCTTTCACTGACGCGAGCATACATTCGCCGCACTTCTCCCGCGCAGCGAACACCTCGTCGGTTGGCTCGCGCACCTCGCCATAGAAATCGTGACGAAACTTTGCGGAATCGATGTGCCCGCATGCGTACGGGACTTTTTTCCCCGCTCGCTTCACGACACCGAGGTTGTCGGTGCACGTGGGTCTCTCTGCAGTCTTCGCAGATTTCTTCGCTCGTCGTTTTGCCATGATCTCCTCCTTGTGGACGCAAACAATGAACGAATCTTAGGAAATAAAAAAGAACCGCGCAAGCGCGCGGTCGTTCAGATTCGAGGGATCTACCATCTGCTAAAAAGTCATCAAATCTTGACGACAATCGTCTTTTGTGCTATAGTGCAGACACTAGTATGGAATATGTGCAATTGCTCGAGTCCCTCGGGTATCACAAAAATGAAATAGACGTCTACCTCGCCTTATTGCGCGTGGGACCTACACAGGCGGGAACGATCGTTAAGGCGACAAAACGGCATCGCATGATCGTATACAATGCTTTAGAAAAGCTCACGGATGCAGGTCTTGCGACAGTAACTCGACACACGAAGGTGCAAATTTTTCAAGCAGCTGATCCGATCGTGCTTCTCGAGCAAACGAAAAGAACACATGAACGCATGCAGATCGCGGTACCGCTTCTGAGAAAGTTGCGACAGCACACGGATGCAGTGAGTGTTCGTACACTCGTTGGTTCGGATGGCTTTAAAACAAACTTACAGGAGGTTGTTGAATCTGCCGTGCGCCATCCATCAAAAGAAATTTGTATCATCGGAGGCGCAAAAGATACGGACTTCTATAACGCCGTTGGAGATTGGTATGAGACGTATGAGAAACTCGTGAAAAAAAATCGAGTTCATAAACGCCTGCTTGCACCAGCAAGTTACCATGTAAAATTTAAGGAGCGTTTCCAAAAAGAATTCTTGAGTGAATTACGTCTCTTGCCACAAAATTCCTCCTCCCCTATTTACACAAGAATCACGCACGACATGGTTACGATGGAATTATACGAGCCGAGTTTAACAGTAATTCAGATACGCAGCGCGGCGATAGCTCGTTCGTACTTAGATTCGTTTACGTTGTTATGGAATAATGCAAAACAATAGTTACTTATGAAGAATACGCAAAAAAAATCAGATCCGATTCGTGAGCAGGTTACATTAACTATCCAGCAGCTTCTTCGAAGCCTCCCTCCTGCTACAAAAATTTCAAAGACAAGGGCGCGTACCATCATCGCCAGATACACCGCGATCCTCGAAGGAAATTTTATTCCCTGGATGGCGGCGGCATATGTTGCCACTTCCTCAAAGACGGTGAAAGAAATTGCGTTCAACAATCTTCGCGATGAAATCAGTCAGAATCATCCGGGGATGTTACGAAAATTTGCGATATCAGCGAACTCTGTCCCAACAGATAAGGACTATCTCGCCGTGCATAGCGGTATCGAAAAAGTTCGTTGGTTCGTTGGTGAACTTCAGGGGGTGGAGATCTTGATCATGCTCGCCTTCTTCGAGAATTTTATCGCTCTGTTTATGCCACACCTCGCTGAGATTGCAAAAAAGCAAGGCTCGAAGGAGTTTGAGTATACAGATGTGCACGGCGTGCTCGACATTTCTCATTCGGATGAACTGTTTCGTGCTGCGCAAGCCGAGATGCAAACGCACAAGGGATATAAGGTAACCCATGCTTCATTCAAAGGAGTAAAATTGCTTTCACATCTTCTTGCGAGTGTATTCGCTTAACAGAGTCACGTATTTGTGAAAAAACGCGATAAAAAATCTCAGCAATTCGATCATCTGGGAAAACGGTATGCATTTTTTGTGGCGAAAGATCCTGTGCGAAACTTTCTCCACTATCCGCAAATACGTACGTTGATCGCCTTCTCACCACAAACGCGCGTTCTTGATATCGGGTGCGGGGATGGAACTTTTTTACGTTTGCTCACAAAAGAAAAAGTAAGATCCCTCTTTGGATTTGATCTTTCCCCACAACTCATTGCGCTTGCGAAAAAACAAAATAGACAACATAAAAAATCTTCGTTCACTGTTTCTACGCCACAAAAATTTACAACAACCGACCTGTTCGATTACGCAACGTCCGTCATGGTGTTGCCGTATGCAACGAACACAAAAGATCTTCAATCATTTTTTAGATGTGCATTTGCGTCTTTGCAACCAGGCGGATCATTTATCTCTATCGTGTTCAACCCATTATTTCATGCATTTGATACGGTTGTCGCGAATAGAAAATTTACAAAGATGACGAAATTAAAGATTCGCGTTTCATTTTTGGATGTCAAACATCTCCGAGAGATTTTCACGTCTCAACTTACCCAATTTTCTCAAAAACATTACGAGGGGGCGGCAGAAAAGGCGGGATTTAAAAAAATGCATTGGCAAAAATTATCTCCAACCGATCGCGGTCTTAGAATATACGGAGGGTCGTTTTGGAAGAGGTGCATCAAAGAACAGCCGTACGCGATTTTTCTTTGTACAAAAACAACGCGCTAATATGGCTCGTTAATAGGGATTGACAATCGGTCGTATTTCCTTTAGTGTGCGACCTAGAGAAAAGAGGTGCTCGTGCGTACAACGGTCGTTCTGCTGCTCTTGAGTGTCGCTGGCTGTTCGGTGGAAACTCGTGCGGACGAAGCGGAGACGCGTTCGCTCCATGGCGAAACAATAACGGCCAGCGCGGTTCCCTACCCCGAACGAGAGATGATCGTGAAACACGAGTGTTGCGCTGACACGAGACGCTGCGACGGGATGATGACGTTCGCGGTCTGTACGAAATTGAATGACCACTACGTGTGGCTCCGCGACAGCTGTCCTTTCACGATGGTGTGTTTCGATGGCGGGTGCGTCACTCGACCGCCGCCTCCGCAGATGCCGTTCCCACTTCTTCCGTGAGCGCCCGACGCACCTCGCGTCGGTTTTTATTTCCATAATGCTTAGAAAGTACCTGGTACCAATGAGGGGTTGAAACGCCTACAATCTGACCGCTCCGTGACCGAGACTCCCACCACGCTGGGGGTCTGTTTTTTATCCTAAATTTGCCGTAAATGGTTGACAAAAACAGGATGTTCTGCTAAAGTATCCGGTCGATCTTCACCGATCGACGTTCCACCCGCCACTTGAGAAAGGCACGAAAAATGTTCAGAAAGATCGCCAACGTGTTTCACGGAGACCTGTTCCTCCAGCTGAACTGCTGGAGCCTCCTGTTCTGGATCTCGCTCCAGTTCTTCGTCTACGGGGTCTGCTCCATCGCCGCATACGTCGTCGGTGGGAGCCTGGCGGATGGAGCGAACGCGGCCATCGACGGCTCCCTCACCATCGCCTCCTGCTGGATTTTGCTCGAGTACCTCGTTCTCAGCGTGGTGCTGGGCGTGCAGTACTTCTTGCGTGACAAGATATCCCTTCGAACATTCCTGTTCGGTTACGCGCTCCTACTGGTCTACAACAGAATCCTCGGCAGCGCGAACCACGCCGCGGATCGGTGGTCCACCGCGAGCATCCTCATGGACGGCGCGTTCTTCGCCTTCATCTGCCTCATCACCGCAATCGTCCTCCCACACGCCATCCAGAAGAAGGTCTCCGCCGCGCCGGACGCCTGACCGAGGAACGACCGAGACCCCCGCTGCATTGTGGGGGTCTGTTTTTATTCTAGATTCCGCGGGCCTCTTTTTTGTCATCCTGAACTTGATTCAGGACCCAGTCCTTTTCCCTGTCATTCCGACCACTTTTTATGATGTCATTCCGGCCCCTCTTTAATATTGTCATTCCGGCCTCCGAGCCGGAATCCACATAAGACAAAGACCAAACGATTTCCGTTTAGCTTTACGTTTGTGGATTCCGGGTCAAGCCCGGAATGACAGAGGTGGGCCCGGAATGACAAGAGAAGAGGGGCCGGATGAGAAAAAAAGACCGCACTCGCGAAGAGGCGGTCATCGATCATCAGTGTTGTTTGTCTACCCGCTCTTCGAGCAGTTCTCGAACCTCCGCATCCACGCTCGCTTCGGTCTCGAACTCGGCATCGATGGTTGCCTTACGCTCTCTGAGCTCTTCGTCGATCGCATCCTTTTTCGCATCGAGCTGTGCGATTTGCTCAGCCACCGCTCGCCTCCTCTCGAACAGCGTGTGAAGATCATCCTTGCTTGTAGGAACGAGCGAGTCTTCCTGTACCCGCACCTGACGACGGGTGTGGGAATGACGAACTGCCTCGATGACGCCGTAGAGCACGTACGCAGGGAGGTTGAGGAGGAACTTGAGCGGCCACAACATCATCATGCACAACTGATACAATCCGGATCCCGGTGAAGACGCATTTTCACCACTCCACCTCGGCGCTGTCTCGTCGAGGTAATCCATCGAACTCAGAATGTTCTTGTCCTTCTCCCCCACGCAGCCGATAGCGCGGCTTCGCGGAAAGAGGAGGAAGGAACGCAAAGACGTGTTGTCCTTCGCGATCCACGTCTTGAGCGACACACCACCGAGCCAGTAGCCGATGTGCAAGTACGCGATGGGCGCAAGCACGAACGCCAAAACAGTGAGAATGCCAGAGAACATGAAAGCCTCCTTTGGAAAGGTAAGAAAGACTTATCATAAAAAGACGGAACGGTCAACCATGCCTCGGTCATGAGAACAGGCGAAACTGCCACAAAAAAAACGGGCTCCGGCCCGTTTTTTGATCTGATTCGAGACAATGTTATTTCCCCGCGGCCTTGGTTTTTCCTTCCATCACCGCAGCGGCGACGTTTGGAGGAACCGGTTCGTAGCTCGCGAATGTCATGGAGTAGGATGCACGACCTTGGCTCATCGAGCGCAGCTGCGTCGCGTAGCC
>JAHFIV010000041.1 GCA_023246225.1 bacterium | reverse complement strand
TCTTTTTAATTTTTCTGGATTCCGGGTCATGGCCCGGAATGACAGAGAGGCGAGCTGGATTCCGGGTCACGGCCCGGAATGACAGAGAGGCGAGCTGGATTCCGGGTCACGGCCCGGAATCACAGAGAGGCGAGCTGGATTCCGGGTCACGGCCCGGAATGACAGAGAGGCGAGCTGGATTCCGCCCCGGATCAGGTCCCGAATGACAGTGGATGACCCGGGGTAACAGCCAACTTCCTCACCTTGACCATCGATACATCCACCGCCGCAACCTGCGCACCGTCTTTTTTCTTTTCTTGATACGGAATAAGATCGACATGATCTACCTGCTGATTCTGATACCCGCGTTTTTCAAACGTTACATAATATTCATTCTTCCCCACAAGAAACGCATACTGTCCGTGACTATCCGTCAACCGCGTCTCGATCAGCCTGTTGGACTTCGCTTCGAAGAGGCGCACGATCACATACGCAACCGGTTTCTTCGTATGATCATCGTGCACGATCCCGCAATCCTTCAGTTTCGGCGCTACGCCTACACGATGGGACACCGCAAACATAATCACAGTCACGCCCAACAACCCAAACACCACCGGCGACGGTGAAACAATCGCTGCGATCGCCATCCCGAGAACACTAAACACTCCCAAGCTCGCGTGCAGCCGTCGTCCGAGCGCCTCGAGGAAAAATTTTCGTGGGATCACTGTAGCTGTCACTGGATCGATCGGAATATGCGCAGCGATCTCCATCCTCTCCTGCGCAACGATCGATTCACCGTGATACAAATCCACAAACAACGCGTCCTCCTTTTGCTCGTGCAAAATCACCGAAGGGAATACATGCTCAGATTTCACCACGAGCAACTTATACTCGCCCGGCTTCACCGAAAAGAAATACCGTCCGTCTTTATCGGTCACCGCTGAACGGATCACTCGCCCTGTTCTCGCATCAAGCAATCGCACGATCGCGAGGTCGACCGGCAATTTCGTCAAGGAATTGTACACGATCCCCCACTTCTTTCTCCGTCGCCCACCAAACAGCAGCGTCGGACGCGCGAGAAAACTGTACACGTAGAGCAAAGATGGCACCGCTCCCGCGCCCATCGCAGCGACGTTCGCAAGCGCCGCAGCAGCAGAACCCGGCACACCAAAATTCTTCACCCATTTCTGCACAAATGCGTTGCTGCCGATCTCCTTTAGCTGATTCCCCACGAGCAGCACACCGAACTTTGTGTTCTCAAGAATCGTCTCTGGATTTGCGGGGTCGATCACGGGCGGCAGATTCATTAATTGCAACGATGTTGTCACCACGTTCTCGCTATCAAAAGGAAATCGCAGCGTTTCCTTACTCAAGAAACCATTTTTTTCTGCAATCAATTTGTATGTCCCCTGCGGCAAAATAAAGCCGAAACTCCCCTCATTACCGGTCACTTGCGGATTCTGTTGCCCCGACGCCGCACCGTTCCACAGTCCAAAATTCCCCGCGCCGGTATCAACAAGCAACGTCACTCGCGCACCCGCAGAATTTTTCGTGACGCCCGCAACCGTCTCTGTCACCACTCCGCGTCGCATCGACACCACAGGAACCGCAATCTCATCGTGCGTCCCGTCTGTGTAGTCGAGCAGCACCGTAAGGAGATGTTCCTTCGCGTCTCCCGGCGTCGCGACCGTCGCCTGAAAATTCCCCGCATTCTTCTGGAGCGCAAATGCTGACTCTGCAAAATTTACTTGCGCAACTTTAATCGTTTTCTTCACGAGCGACTCCGCCACAGACACCGTAAACGACATCGCATCGTACACTAACAGTCGTCCACCCGACATGCGCAGCGGAATATTCGCAGCGGTCGCAAAAAACTGCAGATCCTCCGCATGCAACTGCGCATTTTTTTCTACCGTAACCGGTTTCGGCACGAGCGGTGGCACAACAACTCCCACCGGACAATCAGAAGGACAGCTCACGCTATTTTCATTCTCTGCGCAAAGTCCGTTCCCACATTTTTCCGTCGTCGGATTAAAATTCTCATGCACACACGCGCCAGAAACGCACGCATTTCCCGCGCCACAATCATACGACTTCGCGTATCGCACGCCGTTCTCGCAATAATTTTCATGCAACGTCTGCGCGTCGCTACAGTTGTCTTCAAACGTATCCGCGCCTTTTTCTTTCGTTATTGTCACCTGTCCCTTCACCTCATACTTTTGCCCACCATCAGAATCCACGCACGACAACGAAAGCGGCTGAATTCCTACCACGGGAGGCACGGTCACCGCAGGTACTGTCGGCAGCACAACCACCGCAGCCGGCGTCGCGCTCACCCCCACACCAGCAGAAACGTTCGGCACCGCATCATACGCATACGCCGCGTAGTAATATGTCACCCCGTTCGTGAGCTTCGTATCGTCGAACGCCGCGCCCGCACCGTCGTACACCACTATCCCATCGGCCCAGCTGCTCGGCGCACTCCCGATTTTTCGCACCATCTTCACTCCAGCAAAATCCGGATCGGTCGGATTCGTCCACTCGAGCAAAATATGCGCATCCCCTGGTTTTGCACGCAAATTCGTAACAAGCGCTGGCGTTTTTTTATCTGGCGGACCGACCGGCGTCGCGCTCGCGACCGCGCCCGAAGAAAAATTTCCCACCGCGTCATACGCATACGCCGCGTAGTAATAGGTCACACCGTTCGTCACGGTGAGATCGTTCACTTTCACATCAGTGCCGGTGTACACGAGCTTGCCATCGTTCGGCCCGGTCGGATACCCAGTCGCCTTTCGTCGAATGACCACGCGCACAAAATCCGGATCGGTCGGGTTCGTCCACGTGAGTCCGATCGTGCTGTCACTCGGCGTCGCAGATAACTTTGTCACGTTCGCTGGCGGCGTCGTATCTGCAACGGTCGTGAACGTGCCGTCGTTCCCGATCACCACCGCACCCGCACTGTCCGAACCACGCGCACGAAAATGATACGACGTCCCCGGCGCAAGTCCCGACACGATCAACAAATGATTCGTCGTGAGCAATGCTGCGCTCGCGGTGTATCCATACGCCGTCGTCGCACCATAATTGATCATCGAATTCGTCGGACGATCCGTCTCCCATGTAATGCGCGCACCAGAAACCGTCGCGTCAGAAACCACCACATTCGAAATCACCGGCGGCGACCCCGCGCACACCTGCTGATCGTTCTCATAGCTGACCGTCATCGGGTGCCCAGGACCACCGTACGAATCCGCCCAGAGCGACACGTCTTTCTTCAAACCGTTCGCGTAAAAAATTTCGGCGCGAACTTGATGATGCCACGTTGCGTTCGGTGCGATCGTCATAGTAAATGTCACCGTGCCGCACGAAGCAGAGTTCACATCGACAACGACGTCGTTGTAGTCAACATCAACACCCTTGTCTTCAAAACTGTACCGATCAACGCCCGCAGAAAGATGATTCACCAGAACAAAATTCGTTCCCACTCGTCGCTCGCTCGCGTCGGGGTTGATGATGTACGGCACAAACGTCGCTTTCGCACAGTCGGCTTTGCACGCCGGCGCGTTCGTCGTTGTAAAAATAAAATCCGCAGAGAGCGCCGCGTTGCGTGCCGCATCCTCGGAAGTTACTTTGTAGTGATACACCGTCGACGGTGTGAGACCCGTGAGATTCAACGAGTGGCTCTTTACCAAAGTCGCGCTCGCTGCCGAGCCGCCATACGTTTCTGATTTGCCATAATCACCGTGCGAATCCGCGTTCTCATCGGTATCCCACGTGATCGTCGCGGTTGTACCGGTGATCGCGACCGCTTTTACGTTGGTAATCACCGGCGGCGTGGTGTCTGCACCATCGCACGACGCAGACGTTGAAAAACTTACATCAGAAGTAAACGCCTCGTTCTCTGCGGCGTCACTCGAGCGCGCGCGATAGTGATACACTTTTTTCTTTTCGAGTCCGGTGAGTGCAACGCTATGATTCTTTTGCGATGGTGTCGCTGCACCCGCGACGCTCGTGTACTGCGCAGCAGAAAAACCGTAATCAACAAACTGTGAAGTATTTTCGTCGGTCGTCCAAACGATCGTCGCGCCGCTGCAGGAAATCCCCGAAGCTACCGCATCAGACAACACCGGCGGCGTTTCGTCGCGCGTGGTAAACGTGAAATCCGCAGAGCACGCTTGATTGCTCGCGCTGTCGGTCGAGCACACCTGGAAATGATACGACGCGCCGATCGCGAAATCACAAATCTCCTTCGAGTGCGCGGCGACGTATCCGAAATCAGCGTTCGGTGTTCCGTACGTACTGGTCGCACCATAACTCACGCGCGAATTCGTCGCCTCGTTGGTGTCCCATGTAAACGTCGCACACGTTTCGGTGATCGCGGTGACTTTGACGTTGGAAATCGTCGGTGGTGTGGTGTCTGGTCCCATCACCGTGCCGCCTCCTCCTCCGCCACCGCCGCCTTCGGTAGTACAGTACGCGGAACAACCATCACCGTTCACCAAGTTGCCGTCGTCGCACGTCTCATTGGGATTCAACACGCCGTTGCCGCAGAGCGACGGCACGGTCGCTGTCACCGAGACCGACGGCGAGTCGACGATCACAACCGCGGTATCGCATGATTGCACGCCCGCCACGCAATCACCGGCCGCATTCAAAATCCGCAACGTCTGTGATCCTTGCGCGGTGGGGTTAAACAACACACCGCCAGGAAGCGTGCCATTAATCGTGAACGTCACGAACGCACCCATCGCGCTCGGTGCGAACGTGCTGCTGCACGGCATCACGCGAAAAGTGAGCGCGGTGGTATCGATGGCGACACCGACGTTGTTGGGGCCGCTCAAACAAGCGACAGCGGTGAGGCCTGGCCCGGAATCAACACTGGCGATCGTGCGCGCGACGCCGTCAGAAAAAGTGAAATCCGCCATCGCCCATGTACCACCCTCGACGAATCCGGAAACCTGAGGAAAATCAACGGCGATCTGCTCGCCTGCAGCAAAAGTGTTGCCGCTCGAAAGATTAAAAGTGATCGTGTGCACCGACGCCGCGCCGGTCGCCTGGTTCGACATCGTGTCAGTCGTGTTCGCTATGAGTGCGGCGAAAGTGAGATACACAAAAGCGGTCGCTGCGACGATCCCTAGCAGCGCCGAGCCCATCATCCAATTGAGCCGTTTCAGCCCCCTGGTTTCGGGCGTCTTGTTCTCGGTAGTGCTCTGATTCTCCATGTTTTGTTGTCCTTCCGGGCCCACTTTTTGTCATTCCGGCCTCCGAGCCGGAATCCAGAATCGTAAAGCCAAACAATTTTTGTGGATTCCGGGTCAAGCCCGGAATGACAGAAGAGTGGCACGGAATGACAGAAGAATTGAAAATTTGTGCAAAAAACGTAGTCTCCGAGGCCAGCCCCTACTCTATATAGTAAGAACCAACCTCAGAGCCACGTAAAGGATATTCCGCATCCTTTACGTGAGCCCACCGCACAAAAACTAGAACGCGCCTGTGGCCACGAAGGTCAAAGTGTCCGTGTAGTCAGTGTGTGCTTTGGTCGTGCCAGAGATCGCCGCCTTCACAAAAATTTCCGCGCGCCCACCTTGAATAACGTCATTGTTGGTGTTCAAAATCTCCTGCGGGCTACTCGTAAGCGCGTCGGTAAGATTATGCACGGTAGAGGTACATGTCAACGACGTACTCGTTCCTCCACCAGCCGCGAGCAACACACCGTTATGAAAGGCGGACTTTGATAACCAGGAATCGTTACCTGCCCTAACCTCATTGATACAGATTCCATAGCCTTCCGTGCCAGGAATAAGTGTTGTGCCGACCGATGGAATCACGTCGGCCGGTACTGAAGTTGACTTAAGTCCAGAGTTTAATGACTGAACCGTCACGATCGCACCGCCAGTGCCGTTCGTTGCGAGATCGAGGCCGATCATATTAATCGTACCATCGCCAGAGGAACTCACCGCGCCCGTCGTCAAAGTGTCGAGAGCGACTACATATGGTCCCGAGTTATTAGAATCAAGCGCCGGACCGACATCAAGATCAAAAGTGATCACCGGATCAACAACTGCGGAGACGGTGACCTGGTCATCATCCGTGATGACGACCGCGTAGGTTCCAGTAACTCCTGTGGTGCCACTGATCGTCGCCGTATGACTTCCTGTACCCGACGCGTTGTCGCCGGTAAACGTCGCTGTTAAGACGCTGTCACCCGGACAAGCAGTACTCAAATTGAGCACGGCTCCTGCGGTACCGTTATCACCGGTGCCACCGCCGACACACGAAGAAGAAACCCAGGTGAAGTTATTCCAACCCGCACCAGCATAAGAAATAATGACGGTGCCCCAAGACGCATCTGAAGGAAGCGTCATTGTAACCGTATGGGTAACGGTCGCTGCGCTCGCTTTTTGACGAGACATCACGTCCGTCATGTTGGTGGCACTACTCGCCACAACAGGCGACATGACCGCGAACATCGAAACGATGGTCGCGGCGGCGATTGCCCTGCTGACGAGTTTTGTAATGGTATTTTTCTGCATGAAAAAAATCTTTTTCGTTTTCCACCCGATCGCGCACTTTCGTGCACGAACTCTCCTCGCTCATCGGGCTATCCTGCAGACAAGCACGTCGCACGATTTAATGAGAGAAGGTCGACCTTAGAAAATTGTACGCGTGACCTTTCGATCTCCGCGCGTCGAGCACCCTCAGTCGAGAGAACACGACGCGCAAACACCGCGCGGAGCCACATCGGTGCCTGGCACCCGAAGGTGCCTGGCTCCGATGTTGCTCAAGGTAATGTGGGTCACTTCCGCCGCCGCTCGTATCGCTTAATAACCGCCTTATCATGTGACTTCCCCATGGTCCTCAGTACAAACAACACAACCAGCAATAAAACCGCGAGAATAATCATCAACCTCCACGGCCATGCGTAGAATACTCTCTCTTGTGAGAGAACTTGACTCTTCGCCCCATAATTCAAAAATAATGTGGCGGTGTACTTACCGAAAGCAAAGTTATGCCATTCCTTTCCAAGCTCATCCAAAAATCCATGCTTGTCTGAGTTGCTGCTGCCCCATCCAAACTCAAATCGACGAATACTCTTCGGAAGTACGCTACCAAGTTTTTCATTCACTTGAATGGACGCAACTTGTCGACCGTACCAGTTTTTAATAAAAAGATTTCCGACCGGTCGCAGGTTGGTATTGCCGTTATTCTCAAAGCGAACAAAGAAATCTACCGGTCGATAGTTGTACCAAAGTTTCTTTTCCTTAAAACCAAACTCCGCGATGTTCGCTCGGTCAATCACATCACCAGAAACATTGATGAAAATCAGTGAGCCAACCTTCGAGGTAATGCCGACCTCGCCGCCCTTCGGCTTCGCACCAGCAACCATGAGAACTCCGCCGTAGTGTGCGCCAGGCTGCGCATTCTTTGGAACAGTAATGGAAATCGGCAGGTTCATCCTTTCTTGCGGAGCGAGCGTAAATGTCTGTTCACCACCGGTTACTTTAACCCACGTGGCAAGTCCTGTTCCGTTACGATTTTCAGTTGATGAATAAAAATCTGGCACGCCGGTCTCGTCGTTGGAGATATTTGCAAAATTGGCGACCTGGATATGAAAAGTCGACGGTTCTGGGTCCCCATTATAAATCTTAATGACATCGAGGACGGTATCGCCGGGGTTAAGATGATAGTCAACGTAAAGAGGTGAAAGTGTCAGAGCCTGCGCTGGTACAAGAGGCGCAAACATCGCAATCATTCCCAACGCTACTACAAATTTCTTAAAAAACTTCTTCATAACTACTCTACGTGAATAAAAACTTTTAAATTACACTTCTCACTAACACCTTTACACCTTTTGACCTCTAAACCTTTTATCCTACTCCCCGTAGGAGAGTCTCCCTCCTGAGAAAGGAAGGAGAGAGAGCTCATCCTACAAAGACTAGAAAGTACCTGTGGCCACGAAGGTCAGAAGGTCTGTGTAGTCAGTGTGTGCTTTGGTCGTGCCAGAGATCGCCGCCTTGAGAATCAGTTCCTGGAAACCATTTCCCACAGCGTCACTGACGCTCCAAACTTCCTGGGCACTGGTCGTGAGACCGCCGACGGTGCCTGCAGCAGTAGCGTTGGCACACGATCCGTTAAACGGTGCCGTACGAGTCGGATCTACACCGGCTGGTGTCGTGGACGACTTACCATAGTTTGCACTGCTTGCGCAGAGACCATAGTTTGCCGTTCCTGCTGCCATGGCAGCAGATGCGGAAGGAATGGTGTCGCCGTTGACCGCAGTCGATCTAAGCTCTGCGTATGCCGATTCAACCGTCACTGCAGCACCGCTCGATGAGTTCGTCGACAAGCGTGTGCAGATGTGGTAGACGCTCGAGACATCTGACGAGGTGATCGCACCAGTCGACAGCGTGCCAAGGGCTACAGTTCCACCGTTGCCGGCGAAACCAGTGGCGCAAGCTGTACCTGAAGCCTGTGCACCCACGTTGAAAGTGATCGTTGGGTCAACAGTGGCAGTCACGTTGACTTGGTCGTCGGTGGTAATAGCGATCGCAAAATTTCCCGTCACGCCGCCGGTTCCGCCGATTGTCACTTGATGTGAGCCGGCCGTATCACTGTTTGTAACACCAGTAACGGTGAAGATAACGGTATCGGCAGCGCTGCATGCTTCGGCCGCTTGTACGGAAATGACTCCAGCTGTAGAGGCATCAAGGGTGTCAACAACGCAGGTTCCACTCGAGGCACCGAACGCTGCTCCGGTCATAAGAAAATCAGTGCCACCGTTGCTGGCATACGTCAAAGTGATGGTGGCGTTATCGGCGACGGAGCCTGTGAGCGTCATTGAGATGGTATGTGTAGCGTCTACAGATACCATCTGACGGGACAGGGTGTCGGACATACCTGTCGCTTCAGCTGCCATAGCAGGAGACACCATTGCGAACATCGAGACGATGGTCGCGGCGGCGGTTACCCTGCTGACGAGTTTAATGAATTTGTTGTTCTTCATAAGAAGAGAACCCATTTCTCCCGACATCCCCTTAGAGTCCCCTCTTTTTTAATAAGAGGGTCCAATTAACGCCGACGGCCTTTTCGGTCTCCCACTCTCGAGCTATGGAAGATCGAATGTGTAGAGAAGCCGCGGCGCACGGAGTACCGGGATACTTTGGAAGTTTTAAGGTTACTAATTTTTCTCCTGCCCAGGAGCTTTCGCCCCCAAGAATTAGTCCCAATCAGGTTGTCCTGCAAACAAGCATGCCGCATGACTTCATCGGGATATCATCGACCTTTGATGGGGGACTTGTGCCCCCGAAAGAACGTGCGAAAACCTTTCGATCTCCGCGCGTCGATCGCCCTCGTTGGTCGTTTGAGGGAGGCCGGCGCACGGGTACCGCGCGCGTATTTAAAAAAACATGCGGGCCTACCCCTGCATGCTTCTCGTGTGCGATGCTGTTGTGGAATTATTTGTGCAGACACACGTGAAATACGTGCGCGATGCATCGGCGCTGTTCGCAAAAAGACTGTCAGAAAAAAATGATACCGAAAAAATTGTGTGGGGTCTCTGACACATAACGCTCGCGCCTTTCTCAATCGCGTTCGTTAATTACACCTATAGTATAGCAGTTTTTGACCGGCTGGTCTACGCATTCATGTGGATAAAACCACCAACCCGACCCCTGGTATCGGGTACGTGGTGCCGGATACCAGGGATTGCAGGAATCACACCGCGCGATTTTTGAAAAAGTACGCACTCGGTACCTGGTACAGAGTACCCGGTACCAGAAGTCAGTTTCCGGGGATAACATGTGGATATTTTTTTCTTTGCTTTTTCATTCCGAGCCCTCTTCTCTTGTCATCCTAACCTCTCTCTTTGTCATTCCATGCCTCTCTTTTTTTGTCATTCCGGGCCGTGACCCGGAATCCAGAAAAATACAAAAAGCCAAACGATTTCCGTTTGGTCTTTTTTTACGTTCTGGATTCCGGCTCGGAGGCCGGAATGACAGGGTGGGTGTCGGAATGACAAAGGTGTGGTTGGATTCCGGGTCAAGCCCGGAATGACAAAGAGAGGG